>JAPLLF010000298.1 GCA_026387715.1 Pseudomonadota bacterium | reverse complement strand
CGTGGCGGTCCCCGCGTCCACGCCGAGCTGGTACCGCGCGGTCATCCACGGCCCCGACGGTGTCGAGGTGCGGTTCTTCCTCGGGGTGCCCCCGCCGAACACGTCGGGTCAGGCGGTCTTCAAGGTCGGGGCCCAGGAGGTGCGAAGCGACGCGACCTTCGACGGCACGACGTTGAAGATTCCGCTCACCGTCCATCAGACCGCGGTCGAGGTGACCATCGGCAAGGATGGGATCCTGACCGGGACCTTCTCGACCTCGTGGCGCGCCTGGGGGGTGTCGTCGAGCTCGCTCACCGCGACGCCGGTCGTCGCGCCGACCCCGAGCGTGCTGGCCACCGTCGCCGATGACGGTGCGGTGCTCGACCTGGGCGAGCCCCGGAGCGTGTGGCGGGTCGCGATGTCCGACGCGGGCGTCGCCAAGCTCGTCGTGACCCAGACCGCCCCGGGCGACTTCGAGGGCCACCTCCTCCTCGATACCGGCAACATCATCTACCTGGCAGGCAACGGTCGCGGCGACGCGATCGTCCTCGAGGGGTTCGACGGCACGTCGGGCTATCGCCTCGCGCTCGCGCTCGCCGCCGATCGCAAGCGCGCACGGGGCACGTGGGTCGCGGGCCATCGCATGGACTGGCGCGAGACGCTGACCGCGACCCGCGGCGCGGACTTCGTCGTCGCGATCAAGGCCAAGGCCGCGCGCCCGAACGCCAAGGTCACGCTGCCCGACCTCCCCGCGCTGGCAGCGCTCCCACCTGGACCGCTCGTGGTCGAGCTCGCGGGAAGCTGGTGCTCCACCTGCCGCATCGCGGCGCCGTTCCTCGTCGAGCTCCACCGCGAGTTTGCGCCGCGCGGGCTCCAGATGGTCACCCTGCTCTACGAGTTCTCCGACGACCCCGTCCTCGACGCCGCGCAGGCCGAGACGTTCAAGCGGACCTACGGCGTGACGTGGCCCGTCGTCCCGGTGCAGGGCGCCGTCGAGGACCTCGCGGACATCTTGCCGAGCAGCCTGGCCGACATCAATCCGGCGGGCTTCCCCATCACGCTGTTCCTCGCGGCGGATCGGTCGCTGGTCTCGCTCCATGCAGGCTTTCCCGCCGCCCATGCCACCGATGAGTTCAACCGGGTTGCGGGGGAGTTCCGCGCCACGATCGAAACCTTGCTGGCAAGTCCGCACCCGCCACGTCAACGTTGAGACGGCAGGTACCTACATCCGTCGAGCGCGACGCAAAACCGCGGTCCAGGGTGGATTGTAAGCATCCTGTGATTGGGGCATCGTTTGGCCGTTCGGCTTGATCGGCTTGATCGGCTAGATCTGACCTTGGCGTGGTGGGTGGAGTGAACTTGTACGACTCGCAAAAGGACGACTAGCTCTATGTCCATCCCGGCTCCCAAGGCGTTGCCCATCGTTCAGAACCAGAAGTTCTCGCTCGAGAAGGCGACGTTCGGCGCGATCACGCTGCTCACCCTGCAAGGCACCCTCGACCACGCGTTCGAAGGACGCAAGGTCGCCGAGGACGTCAACACGAAGAAGCTCGTCGTCAGCATGGCGGACGTCGCGCGGTTCGCGTCCTGGGGCATGTCGGAGTGGATGGACTTCCTGCGGATCACCGCGGAGCGCGACCTGTACCTCGTCGAGTGTTCGACCTACGCGGTGAGCCAGATCAACCTGGTGACCGGGCTCCTCGGGCAGGCCAAGCTGGTCAGCTTCTATGCCTCGTATCGGTGTGGCAGCTGTAGCGAAGAGTTCCAGACCCTCTTCCTCATCCCCCGCGACCGCCAGGCCATCCGCGAGCTGCCCGGCAGCTCCAAGGACTGCGCGACCTGCGGCGGTCGCGCCCGGATGGAGGAGTATCCCGCGGCGTTCTTCGACACGATCGCCGAGCGACCGCCGTTCGACATCGACGACGACGTCCTCGCGCTGTTCCGGTCGCAGCTCGGGTACGACCTGGCGCCCGACCTCGCGCGCTTCCGTGCGCACCGGCGGGTCGGCAAGACCGCGACGTACCTCCGGCTGTCCGGCGGACTCTCCCGGCTCCCGAGCACGCTGCTCGCCGCCGCGTCGGAGGGCACGACGATCCTGGACCTCGAGACCATCGTCTTCGATCCGGCCGAGCTGACCCAGTGGCGGGCGTACGTGCAGGAGGTGCTGCCCAAGGTGCGCGAGCTGCAGCTGATGAACTGTCCACCCGGATTTCTCGAGTCCGCGGTGCACGTCGAGGACCTGCACGACAAGGTCAAGGTCCGGACGTTCTCGCTCTGGTATCACTGTCCGCGCTGCGACAAGCCGTCGGCCCACTGGGTGGATGTCGCCGTCAACCTCGAGCAGCTCGTTCGCGGCACGGCGCCCACCGCGCGGTGTCCGCAATGTCAGGCCTTGCTCGTCGCCGCGCCGAACCCCGAACAGGTGCTCCGCTTGCGGTCGCTGCCGGCCCGGTCGAACGACGCGGTGCTGGACACCTTTCTCGCCAAGGCGCGCGCGGAGCCGGTGGCCAAGCTGGAGGACGCGCTGGTCACGGGTCCCGCGAAGCCGACGGCGCCGCCGCCGACCAGCCGCGCGATCTACCTCGCCGTCGGGCTGTCCACGGTGCTCATCGCGGGCATCGTCGTCGTCGTGCTGGGCTTGTGGAAGCAACACGAGGTGACGACGGCGCCCGTCGTCGCGCCGCAGCCCGCGATCGTCACGCAACCGACGGTGCCCCCACCGACCACGTTCCAGCGACCGGACTGGCTCGTGTCCGACGTCCCGTCGTCCGCGTACTGTCAGGACCTGATCAACCGGCTGATGTGCGTCGGGGTGTCGTCGTACCGCCCAACACGTGACGAGGCGGTCGGCGAGGCCAACGACGCCGCGCTCGAGGAGCTGGTGAGCGCGATCGGGCTCAAGATCTCCGATGCGCGCTTCCGCGAGAACATCATGCCCGAGTACAGCGACGTGCGCGCCAAGGCGCTCGCGGCGCTGCAGTCCGCCGACCTCGACCGGACGAGCGCGGCGTACACGGCCGCCGCCGACGTGGTCAACAAGGCCCGCAAGCGCGTGGTCGAGATCCTCCAGGTCACGGGCGGCGCAGCCGTGCCCGCCCAGCGCACCGATTGGTACTGGGAGGAGTACGCCGCCAAGGCGGGCGGCACCGAGGTCCTGGTGTTCGTTCGGTACGACATCTCGCTCGACGCCATGAAGGTGCTCGTCGACAAGTACTCCACGCCGGTGCCGGTGATGGACTCGACCGCGGTGACCGCGTTCCCCGCGGAGGCGTGGCCGCAGGCCGACTTCACCGGCGGCGCGCGGCTCGCCAAGGTCGGGCACGCGTTCGCGAAGGCCGGCATCGTCGCCGACGACGTCATCATGGCCGTGGGCGAGCACCGCGTGCCCGACGTGCACAGCCTCACGAAGCGTCTCGAGGAGTGGAAGCTGTCCCCCGGTGAGCTCAAGGTGACGGTGAAGACGGGGAGCGCCGCGGCGCGCGTGGTCGACGTCCACGGCAAGTGAGCCGTACGCGGAGGCGCGCTCAGCCTGCTTTCGGACGCACCTGACTCTGGAGCGGCTGGCCGGCGCGGAACCGCTCGACGTTGGCGAAGCCGAACGCGAGCGTGCGCTGCCAGCTGTCCTGCGTGAGCCACGCGGTGTGCGGCGTGAGCAGCACGTCGGGTCGGCCGAGCAGCGGATGATCCGCCGCCGGCGGTTCCTTCTGCAGGGTGTCGAGCGCGGCCCCTGCGAGCTGACCGCTGGTGAGCGCGCCGAGCAGCGCGTCCTCGTCGACGAGCTCGCCGCGGGCGGTGTTGATCAGGAACGAACCACGTCGCATGCGGGCGAACGCCTCGGCGTTCATCATGCGCGTCGTCTCCGCGGACAGCCGCACGTGGAGCGAGACCACGTCCGAGGTCTCGAGGAGCTGCGCGAGCGGCACGAGCGGCACGCCGTCGCGGTTGTCCTCGCCGGGCCGCCGGGCCACGCCCTGCACGGTCATGCCGAAGGCCGTCGCCAGCCGTGCCACGCGTGAGCCGATCTCGCCGAGGCCGATCAGCCCGAGCGTTCGACCGGCGAGGCCGCTGAACTGCATCTCGGGCACGCTATCGACGTCGCCGCTCGGTAGCTGCCAGGGCTTGGCGACGAGCCAGCGGCCGTTCACGACGGCGTCGTGCTGCCAGCGGAGGTTCCTGCACAGCGCCAGCATGAGCATCAGGCAGTGCTCGGCCACGATCCCCGAGGTCGTATCGCCCACGGTGGCGACCTGGATCCCGGCGCGCTCGGTCGCCGCGAGATCGATCAGCTCGTGACCGGCGCGCAACAGCTGGATCAGCTTGAGCTTGGGGGCACGGGCGAGGAAGGCCTCGTCGAACCGTGCCCGCGGCAGCCCCATGATGCACTCGGCCGCGGCCACCGCCTGATCGTAGTCGGGGTGCGATGCGGCCATGATCTCGAGCGAGCAGGCCGGTGGCAGGAGCCCGTGAGCGAGGCTACGTACCGAGCGTGGAAGGTTCGGGGTCAGCAGGATGCGCATCCCGCCATCCTCGCAGGAATCAGCCCCACTCGATCATCGTGAAGGTCCAGTCGTCGCCCTGGGCCTGACCCGCCAGGGACGTGCTGGCGTAGGTCCGGATCGTCGCCGCCGCTTCCTGGAGGTTCTGCTGCCGCGTACGCTCGTACTCCTGCGCGAACCGCCGCATGCCCATGGTGTTGCCGTTGAGGAGCTCGATCTCGGGAATGCCGTCCGTGTAGATCAGGATGCGATCGGTGGGCTGCATCGTGCCCTCGACGCGTCCGATCTCGAACCCGATCTCGGTCCCGAGCGGCGAGCCCGCGCAGAAGTGCACCTTGTGCTTCCCCTTCTGGCCGAGGCTCAAGATGGGCGGAGCGCCCGCGCTGTACATGACCCACTCGCCGGTGGCCTCGACGAGCTCGAACACGGCCATGGTCATGTGGTACTTGCCCTTGCCGACGCGGAGCACCTGTCGGTTGAGCACCTCGAGGCCTTCCTCGACGTCGTTGAGCCCGTTCTCGATGAGCACGTGGAACGCCGTGGCGACCGCCGCCGTCACCATGGCGGGACCCGGTCCGTGGCCGGTGACGTCACCCACCATCACGATGTGCCGGCCGCCCAGGAGCATCTCGTGCCACCACCAGTCACCGCCGCACGCATCCGCAGGCTTGTAGAACCCGCAGAGCTGGAAGCGCGCCGTGTTGATCTCGTTGTGTTCCGGGAGGAACCCGGTCTGGACGGCGCCGGTGAGCTCGAGGTCGCGCTCGACGACGGCCAACCGACCTTCGCGCTCGGCGCGTCGCACGCGCTGCCGCTGCAGGCGATACACGAGGAGCCCGGCGCCGACCAGGATGACGAGGTAGAGGCCGTACGCCGGCCACGTCCGCCACAGGGGTGGCGCGACCGAGAGCTTGAGGGCGACGCCGGTCTCGTTCCACGCCCCGTGGCGATTGGCCGCGCGAATCCGCAACGTGTAATCCCCACCGTCGAGCTTGGTGTAGGTGGCGAACGGGCGGTCGGTCTCGATGAACTTGTCGTCGAAGCCTTCCAGCTTGTACGCGTAGCGATTCTTCTCGGGCGCCGCGAACGCGAGCGCCGCGAACTGCAGCTCGAACGAGTCGGAATACGACACGTGGAGGGCGGGCAGGGTCCAGATCGGCCGCGCGAGCTTGACCTCCTGGTTGAGCACCTTGAACGCGGTCAACGCGATCGGAGGCACGTAGGGATCGCGCGTGATGTTCTTGGGTAAGAACGAGTTGAAGCCGCCGGCTCCACCGAAGAACAGCTTGCCGGACTTGCTCCGCAGGAAGGAGCCCTGGCTGAACTCGCTGTCCTGGACACCGTCGGACGAGTCGTAGGCGAGGAACTTGTTGGTCTTCGGATCGTACTGCACGAGCCCGCCGCCGTTGGTGCTCATCCAGATCTTGCCGTCGTCATCGGGGAGGATGCCGTGGACCGTGTTGTTGGTGAGCCCGGAGTTGCTCATCGTGAAGTGCTCGGCCTTGCCCGACACCGGATCGAGCTTGTTGAGCCCACCGCCGAACGTGCCCACCCAGACGCTGCCGGCCGGATCCCGGTAGACGCTCAGCACGTCGTCGCTGCTCAGGCTCGTGGCGTTGTCGGCGACGTGGCGGAAGCTGGTCGCGGACCCCGCGTCGATGTTGAAGCGGATCAGGCCGCCCTTGGCCGACCCGAGCCACAGGACCTTCTTGTCCGCGGGATCGGGATACAGCGAGTACAGGTGGTTCGAGCTGAGCTTGCTCGCGTCTTCGCTGGTGAACGTGGTGAACGTCTCGAGCCCCGGATCGAGGCGCACCAGGCCACCGCCCCAGGTCGCGAGCCACAGCATCCCCTTGTCGTCCTCCCAGATGTCGAAGATCGTGTCGACGGGGAGCCCGTTCGACTTCTCGGGGTCGGGCATGTAGCGCCGGTAGGTCTCGGTCTTCGGGTTGAACGCGAGCAGGCCGTGCCGCTGCAGCGCCATCCAGATCGTGCCGTTGCGGTCGCGATGGAGCGAGTTGATCCAGACCGACTCGAGGTTGACGGGCTCCTCGGTGCCCAGGTTTCTGCCGAGGGTGTGATAGATCGTCACGCGCTGCGCCGCCCACTCGTACTTGTAGAGGCCGTTGTAGGTGCCGACCCAGGTGCTATCGGCATCCTCGAGGAACGCCATGCTGTGGGTCTTGGTGCGGTAGTGGCCGAACTTCTGCCGGGACTCGTCGAACTTGCAGACACCGACGGTGAAGCCGCCGATCCACAGGATGCCGCTGGCGTCCTGGAAGAGGGAGACCACGGAGGGGAACGCGAGCTTCGTCGGGTCCTTGGGATTGTTGGGGTCGTGCTGGTACTGGATGAACCCGCCGGCGGTGTCCATGCGATTGAGGCCGTCGGCGGTGCCGATCCACAGGACGCCGGCGCGGTCCTCGAACAGCACCGAGACGTGGTCGCTGATCGTCCCGCGATCGGTCGGGGACTGGTGCTTGGCGAACTTGCCCGTCTTGGCGTCGAGCGCGAACAGCCCGCCGCCGTCGCTGCCGATCCACACCGTGCCGCTCGACGCGGCGAGGATCGTGGTGATCGGCGCGGCGCCGAGGCCGGCCTCCTCCCCGGGGTTGGAGCGGAAGCTCGCGGTCGAGCCGTCGTCGGGGTTGTAGCGAATGACACCTTCGCTCGCGGTGCCGAGCCACAGGATCCCCGTCTTGTCGGGGTAGATCGCGGTGATGGCCGCGTCGAGCGGCTTGGTCGCGAACTCGGTGAAGCTCTGCGTCGCGGGGTCGAAGCGGTTGAGGCCGCCACCGCTCATCGCGAACCACATCCGGTCCTTGGGGTCGCGCGCGATCGCGGTGACACCTTCCGAACTCAGGCCGCCCTTGGCGTGCGAGAACCGGGTGAACTTGTCGGTGTCCGGGTCGTAGAGGTTGACGCCGCCCTCGGAGGTCCCGACCCAGAGCTTGCCGCTCGCGTCGAGCGCCAGCGCCGTGATGTACGACGCCGAGATCGATGCCGGATCCTGCTCGCTCGAGCGAAACACGCGCATCTTGATGCCGTCGTACCGCGCGAGGCCGTCCTCGGTGCCGAACCACATGAAGCCGCGCTTGTCCTGGAGGATGGCGCCCACGTTGGGACTCGGCAGCCCCTCGGCGATGGTCAGCCGCGTGCAACCGAACGTCGGAACCAGCCGCTCGATGGTCTTGTCCGCACCCACAATTGCCGGCGGAACGACGACCGGCTCGGGTGCGCTGCGGGCCGATCCACCAGCCACCACGAGGACGAGCAACACACGAAGGACATGGCGCAGCATCGGGATTTTCAACATACCACCAATCACGAGGGCGACTGCTCGACCCTCGATGATCCAGCCGGGGCGGGGTGCCTCCCGACCCGTGTGGTGGTGCTGCGTCGATCGCGCTAGGTCGACTTCGCCGGAGCGCGCGAGACCGGATCGTTCTCGATCGAGTGGACGTCCCAGGCGCCCGCGGTCTCGGCGACCTTGGTGGCGTTCTCGCTCACGTTCCACAGGAGCGCGGGGTTGTCGGTGAACGGCCCCTGCACCTCGCCCAGCCGGATGTTGTTGATGATCTGGAAGGCCCGGGCCAGCACGCCATCACCCTTGCGTGACTCCTCGACGGCGCGGAGATCGCTGACCTTGCGCTTGCGGTTCTCGAGGATCCAGTTGGCCACGCGGCCGACCTCGACCTTGGCGGCGACGGTCGGGTTCGCGGCGACCATGGCGCGCCACCACTTGAGCATGTGGAGCTGCGCCTTGGCGCGCTCGCCGGTCGCGAGGAACTTCACGCAAATGGTGCGATCGGGCTCGAGCGGGAAGTCCATCGGGCCGGGGCCGTGCGAGTCATCCCACACCTCGTCCATCGCGGCCTTGAGTGCACGGGTGCCGGACTTCTCCTCGAACGCCGGGTCGAAGATGATGTCGTGCATCTTGCGCACGAGCGTCTCGACGCTCGGGATGTTCGCGCAGAACACGCCGGGACCCGTGGCGTCTTCCTGAGGGACCGCCACGCGGGTGAGGTACATCGCGCTGCCGACGTAGAGCCAGAGGCGCCAGTAGTGCGCGAAGGTCGCGTGGCCGTAGCGCCACGAGCGGAACATGCCGCCGACGACCTTGTCGACCATCTCGACTTCGCGCATGAAGACGGTCTCGAGCGGACGGAAGCGCTCCATGCTCCAGTCGCCGTCGACCGCGGCCTGCGCGGCGATCGGCACGAACCGGTTGAGGAACGCGCCGGTCAGCAAGATGCCGGTGGAGAACAGGGGATCGATGAACCCCGCGGAGTGGGGCGCCAGGATGAAGCGCTCGCCGAGGATCGCGTTGCACGCGAACTGGATGCGATCGGTGCCACCGTGGACGCGCCCGGTGCGGATGATCGGGCGGACCGGCACCATCTCGCCGAGCGCCGCCTTCACCGTCGGGTAGCGGTCGATGATGGTGCGCAGCTCCTCGTCGGGGGTGATGCTCTCGTCGAGCGGCCACACGTCGCGGTCGAGCGTGATCCCGACGCTCATGATGCCGCTGTCGAAGCGGATCCCCCACATCCAGCCACCCTTGAACATGTGGTGGATGGTGCCGCCGTCGCGCAGGAAGCCGACCTCCTCGTTCGGGGGCAGCACGTCGTCGAGGAACTTCACGTTCTTGAAGTGGCCGAACATCGAACGACTGTTCGTGCTGAGCTCGGGGTCCTCCTTGCGGAGCCCGAACTTCTTGGCGAGGAACGAGGCGTGACCCGTGCAGTCCACCACGTACGCCGCGGTCACCGTCCGCTCGGTCGCGTCGGTCTCGGACTTCACGGTCAGTCGCGCGCTGGTCGCGTCGCTGTCGAACCCCAGCACCGTGGTCTTGTCCTGGTACGCCACGCCGTACTTGGGGAACAGCTTGACGAAGAAGTGATCGAGGTCGGCGCGGTTGGCGTGGAAGTCGGGGCCGCGGGGCGGCAGGAGCGCGTAGAAGCACAGCTCCTTGTCGGGCGTCACCGGCTCGCCCGGATCGTTCCAGCCGAACCAGAAGTGCTGCTTGGGCCAGCCGGTACAGCCGGCCTGCTTGAGCCCGGGGTACGAGTACGCCGCGGCGAGCTCCGGCACGTCGGTCAGCTCGTTGAGGTACTCGAACGAGTAGCTCGTCGACGGCACCGTCGACTCGCCGATCACGAAGTGGGGATGGCGCCCCTTCTCGACGACCAGGGTGCGGACCCCTCGCTTGGCGAGGCACAGCGCGAGCGTCGAGCCCGCGATGCCACTCCCGATGATGACCACATCATAATCAACACCGTCACTCATCTGGTTGCTCCTGGGTCAAGGTGGCAGCGCTGCTCACGACCAGTCCGTCCGGATCTGGCGGTACCGATCGATGCCGCGCGCGACGAGCCAGTCGACGACATCCTTGACCATCTGTCCGTTGCCACAGAGGTAGTAGATCGGGGCGCTCAGCTCCGCGGCCGTGTCGATGACCGGTTGCGTCACGAACCCGTCGCCCGCGGCCGTGATCACGAGCCGGCTGGTGAACCGGGGGTCCTGCGCGAGCCGCGCGAGCCGCGCGGACCAGAACTGATCCTCGGCGTTCATGAGGCCCCAGAAGAACAGCACGCGTCCGGTTCCCGGACGTGCGAGCAGGCTCTCCATCATCGGGAACAGCGCCGAGACGCCGACCCCGGTCGCCGCGAACACCGCGTCGCCAGGGCCCGGCGCCAGGCGAAAGTTGCCGCGGGGCCCATCGAACTCCATCTCCGCCCCGACCTCGAGGCCGGCGAGGAACTGCGAGCCGGTCCCACCGATCCGCCGCACCAGCAGCACGAAGCCATCGGTCTGATCGGCCGGCGACGCGAGCGAGTAGCTCCGCTGCTCGGTCGACGATCGGATGTGGATCGACACGTACTGCCCGGGCTCGTGCTCGATCCGCGTCGGCTCTATCATCGAAGCGTGGAGCTCGAAGACGTTCGGTGCGATCTCGTCGATCGCGGAGATGCGTGCTCGGTTCATGCGGTGCGGGCCACGTCTGGATGGTGGTGGTGCACGTGAGGTTACAGGTGTTGGAGATCTATTGTGGTGTTGGTCGCTCGAACTTCTCGATCGCATCCTGGGCGCCGATCACCACGGTGCGGCTGAGCCTGGCGTCGTCGGGGCCGAGGTAGTCGACCACGTACGTCCCGGGCGCGAGGATGCAGTCGACCGGCGGCGCGAGCGCCGTGCAATGCGGCGCGCCCGCGACCGTGACCTTGCCGGCGGGCGCTTCGATGTGCAGGGTCACGCCCTCGACGAGGGCTCCACCCTTCTCCACCGCGCCCGCGCCGCGCGCGGGGGTGAACGGCTCGATCACGACCGGCACGTGCTTCGGCATGGTCAGCGTGAAGCGCTGGACCTTGCTCGCCTCGACGAACATCTCGGCCGGCGTGTAGGTGCGGTCGACCGCCGGACCCTGGCCGCTTGCAACGATCTCCGCGCCCGGCGGCGTCGACACGAAGCGCACGCGCACGAACTCGTCGGAGACCTCGAGCGGCTTGACCAGGCGCGTCCGCTTGCCGCGCGCCGGCACCTCGACGCGTTCGGTGACCGGACGGTAGCCGACGCGCTTGAACACGACCGACACGGTCGCGCCCGGGACGAGCGAGGTCATCGTGAGCGGCGTCGAGCCCACGCGCGCCCCGTCGATCTCGATCGCGGCGTCGGGGGGCTGCGAGTCGAGCGTCACCGTCGCGACCGGTTGGAGATCGAGGTGCAGCTCGTTCCCTCCGGCGTGAGGCTGCACGACGGCGCGCTTCGGCTCGTAGCCATCGAGCCGCGCGACCACGGGGTAGGCGTGGCCGACCTCGAGGTCGTCGAGCGCGAGGCTGCCATCGGCGGCGGCGCCGACCGTGAGGCCGTCGACCTCGATCGTCGCACCCCTGGGCGTCGTCGTGATCGTCAACCGCGTCGGCTCGGGCGTGCGCAGCAGGCGAGGCACGACGATGACCCCGGCCAGCGCGACGCCGGTGACGAGCGTGCCGACGACGGCGCGCCGGCTGGGCCGCCAGGGTCCAGCGCGCAGCGCGCGGGCCGGTCCCGCCGCGACGC
>JAPLLF010000873.1 GCA_026387715.1 Pseudomonadota bacterium | reverse complement strand
AGAAGGCGCTGATCTCGCGCCTCGGCGATCTCCAGGAGCAACTCGGCCGCCACGACGTCGCGCTCGCGACGCATCAGCGCGCGCTCGAGATCGATCCGATGTGGCGCCCCTCCCTCCGCTTCGTGTCCCAGCACCTCCGGACCGAGGGGCAGTTCGTCGCCAGCGCCGGGGGAATGGCGCAGCTCGCGGGCGAGCTCCCCGGCGACGCCGGCAGCGACCTCCCGACGGTGATCCGGGAGCGTCAGCAGGCGGCGACGCAGCTCGCCGAGCTGGTCGCGACCCTCGACGACCAGCAGCTCGACGCGCTCCGGGACCTCGTGAGGCCGGTGCTCGAGCGCGCCGCGCTCGGCCAGACGATCGCCATCGACGGCCCACCCGCCGATCGGATCGAGCCGCGCCCCGTCGACGGCCCGATCCAGGCGGCGCTCGCGCGGCTGCGCGGCGAGCCCGTGCCCCGCGCGTCGTCGGGACGCGACGAGAGCACGCACTCCGGGCGCATGGACGGCGGGGTCAAGGCCGCGCAGTCGCTGCGCGACGCGGCCGCCCGCGCGCGGAAGGACGGCAAGCTCGACGAGGCGTTCGCCACGCTCGAGACCTTGAACCACGCGATCCCGGGCGATCGCGGCGTCCTGCGCGAGCTCGTCGAGCTCGCGACCGAGCTCGACGACTTCGAAGCCGCGGCGACCCATCTGCGGGCGCTCGCCGAGCTGGCCGCCGGGGCCCGCCGCGGCGACGTGCTCCTCGAGCTCGCCGACCTCTGCTACGACCGGCTGGACGACGCGGAACGGGGACGTGTCGCCATGCGCGAGGCCGCGGAGGCGTTCGGGCCGTCACGCCGCCGCGAGGCGACGCTCCGCATGCTGGGCAGCGAGGCGTCGACGCACCTCGCGTGGGACGTCGCCGCCACCGCGCTCGCCGCGATCGCCGTCGACAAGCGCTCGACCGCCGACGTCGTCGCGCTGGCCACCGCGCTGGCGCGTGGGGGGCGCGATGCCGAGGCGCTCGCGTCGATGGACGAGGCCAGCGCGCTCCTGCCCGACGCGAAGCTGCCCGACGAGCTGCGCGAGCTCGCGACGCAGCTGCGCGCGGAGGTGCAGCGCAAGGCCGCGCTCGCGCGCGATCTCGAGCAGCGCGCCCTCGCCGCCGCCCACCCGGAGGCCACCGCGCTCCGCGAGGAAGCCAAGGATCTGCGCGACGCGATCGGCGTGCCGTCGGAGGACTACGACAACGTCTCCATCGTCGTCACGGGCTCGCCGTCGGAGCAGGCCGACGCGATCGACTTCGCGGCCGCCGCCGCGGATCGCGAGCTGCTCCTCGGCGCGTGGCGCCGGCTGCCCGACGACACGTCGCTGCTCCTCGCGGTGCTCGCCCACTTCGGCGATCGCGAACCGACGCTGCGGCGCGAGATCCTCGAGGAGGCCGCGCGCCAGAGCAAGGGCCGCGCCCAGGCGATCGCGCTGAGCGCGCTCGGCGAGATGGCGCGAGCCACGCGCGAACCGGTCAAGGCCGCGTCGTTGTGGTCCCGTGCGCACGCCGCGGATCCGGAGCTCGCGAACGTGTGGATGCCGCTCGCCGATGCGCTCGCGGCCGCCGACGACACGATCGCCGCGCGCGAGCTCTACGAGCGCGTCGCCGGGTCCGCCGAGTACGCCGACGACCGCCGGCAGTGGGCGCAGACGCGAGCCGAGGCCCTCGGGCGCGACGACTCGATCGTCTCCGGCGAGATCTCCCACAAGCTCCCCGGGATCGCGCGCGCCCAGCAACGCGCCGACGAGGGTGATCTCGCGGGCGCGATCGCGGCGGCCGAGCAGATCGCGACGAACCAATCCGACGATCTTCCCGGCTTCGCCGCCGATCTCGGCGCGCTCGAGCTCCTCGAGCGCCTCTACCTCCAGGCCGACGACGTCACCGCATCGAGCGAGGCCATCGGCCGCCAGCTCGCGGTCGTGCAGGAGCTCCCCGCGCGCGCGCTGCTGTGGCGCCGGCGCGCGCGGCTGTACCGCAACACGCCCGGTCGCGACGCCGAGGTCTATCGATGCCTCAAGGAGGCCCACGCGTGCGCGCCCGCCGACCCGGAGGTCGCGTACCAGCTGCGCACCGCCGCGATGGTGAAGAGCGAGTGGGCGCTCGCCGCTTCGCTGCTCTATCGCGAGATCGCCGCGGCGCCGACGCCCCGCGATCGCGGCGCGCTGCACCTCGAGCTCGCGCTCATCTACGACGAGAAGCTCGCGGATCCTGCGCAGGCGCAGGTCAACTACGAGCAGGCGCTCGCCTTCGACCCGACGGTGCCGGCGGCCAAGCTGCCGCTCGCCCGACGCTACGAGGCGCAGGGCCGCATGCTCGACGCCGCCCGGCTCTACGACGAGGCGGCGCCGGTCGCGCGCCCGATCGATCGCGCGGAGATCACGCTCGCCGCGGCCCGCTGTCGTGCGGCCGCCATCGAGGCGGCGCCCGACGACGACCTCGCCACGAAGCTCGAGTGCGCGGAGGCCGCCGGCGATCTCGAGGCGGCGCGGGACCTCGCGCTCCAGCTCTGGCGAAGCGAGCCCGGGCACGCGACGGCGTTTCGCACGCTCGCGGTCTCGCACCACGGAGCGCGCGCGGATCTGGCTCGACGTGGCGCAGCTCGCCGACGAGCTCGGCCAGCTCGATCAGGCGGCCCGCGCGTACGACCTCGCGCTGATCGAGGATCCCGGCCACGCCGCGGCGCTCGACGCGCGGGGCGCCCTGGCGTTTCGCCTGGGCGACTACCCGACCGCCGACCTGATCTACCGCGACCTCGGCCCCGGCGAGTCGTTGCTCGGCGACGACGAGCTCGCGCACCGGCGCTCGATCATCGCCGAGCACCTCCACCGCGACGCCGAGGCGCTCCAGCTCGCGCGTCAGGCCACGGTGGCCGCACCCGGACGGCGCGACTTCGTGATGCGCGTGCAGGACCTCGCGACGCGGCTCGGCGATCTCGAGACCGCGATCGGCGCCGCGCGCGCGGCGTTCGAGCTCGTTCCGCTGGGCGATCACGAGGGCCGGCTCGGCGCGCACTTCGCGCTCGTCGAGCTGCTGCGCGCGAGCGGCGATCTCGAGCGCGCGCGGACGCACCTCGATCACATCATCCGCGATTACCCGCACGACGCCCGCGCCCTCGAGGCGCTCGCCGACATCGCGACGGCGCGCGGCGACTGGGCGAGCGCGACCCGCTACCTCTACCAGCTCGTCCCGCTCGCACCATCGCCGCGGGAGCGCGCCGAGCGGCTGTACCGGCTCGGCGAGATCGTGCTCGTCCACCTCCACGACGTCGATCGTGCGGACGACGTGTTCCTCCGCGCCTCGGACCTCGACCCGACCCACGTCCCGACGCTGCGGAGGCTGCTCGACGCCTACTGGCGTGGGGATGACCCCGGTGCCCTCGTCGAGGTCGCGACCGAGCTGGCGTCCGTGGGTGTGCTCGCCGGGCCTACGACGATCTCGGAGCCCTCGCTCGCCCGGGCGCTGGTCGCCGCCGCCCTCGTCGGGGACACCGCCCTCGCCGGTCGACTGGGCGCGGCGCTCGGGGAGGCCGCTCCCGTCCAGGTGGCGAGCGCGCTCGCCGAGCTCGTCGATCGGACCGGCCGGCTCCAGCTCGCCAGCGCGGCGACCGCCGTCGCGGAGCTGGGTCGACGGGGCCTGCTCGATCTCGCCACGTTGCGACTCGCGTCGCTCCCCGAGGTCAACGCGGCGCTCGGCAGCCAATAAATTCAGCGCGCCCGTTGACCGCAATGTAAGCGTGACTACTTTGCGAGCTGTCATGAAGCTCGACCAACTCACCGTCAAGGCGCGCGAGGCGTTCGCGTCCGCGCGCGAAGTTGCGATCGCCCGTCATCATGCCGAGATCGGCCCGGAGCACCTGCTCTTCGCCCTGCTCGAGCAGGAGGGTGGGGTCGTCCCGCGCATCCTCACGAAGCTCGGCGCCGACGCCCAGATCGTGCGGGCCGATCTCGAGCGGTCGTTCGGGAAGCTCGCGCGCGTCCACGGCTCCGCGCTCGACGCCGATGCGAGTCGGGCCTTCAAGGACACCTGGGAGGCCGCCGGCAAGGCCGCCGGGGAGATGAAGGACGAGTTCGTCTCGACCGAACACTTCCTGCTCGCCCTCGCCGAGGGCAAGCACGCCGCGGGCGAGGCCCTGCGCGCCGCGGGCGCCACCCGCGCGACGGTCCTCGA
>JAPLLF010000501.1 GCA_026387715.1 Pseudomonadota bacterium | reverse complement strand
TGATGACCCCGGCGCAGGCCCGGGCGGCCGGATCCGATCTCGTCGTGGTCGGTCGTCCGTTGCGTGACGCCGTCGACCCGGCGGCGGCCGCGCGTGCGATCGTGGCCGAGCTCCAATGAAACCCGAACGCCTCGTCTATGGTGCCGGCCCGGTCGGCGAGCTCGTCGCCCGCCGCCCGCGTGACATCCACTCGATCTGGGTCGATCCGCGCCGCGCCGAGCGCACGACCAGCGATCCGATCGCCGCGATCGTCGTCGCCGCGCGCGCCGCGAAGATCCCGCTCGAGGACCACAAGCGGGAGGAGCTCGATCGCGCGGTCGGCGAGGGCGGGCTCCACCAGGGCGTCGTCGCGTGGCTCGGCGCGTTCCAGTACGCCGAGCTCGACGACCTGATCCCGCCGGTCGGCGGCGAGCCCGCGCTGCTCGTCGCGCTCGACGGCGTCGAGGATCCGCGCAACCTGGGCGCGATCCTCCGGTCGGCGTACCTGCTCGGCGCTGGCGGCGTGATCATCCCCGAGCATCGGGCGGCGCAGGTCACCGCGCTGGTGTCGAAGGCCTCCGCCGGGGCCAGCGAGCTGCTCCCGATCGTCCAGGTCAACCTCGCGCGCGCGCTCGACGAGCTCCGCGAGCACGGGCTCTGGCGGGTGGCCGTCCACGCGTCGCCCGAGGCCCAGCCGATCTCCTCGATCGACGGCACGATGCCGCTCGTCCTCGTGCTCGGCGCCGAGGGCGCGGGCGTGCGGCCGCTCGTCGCCAAGAAGTGCGACTTCCACGCGATCATCCCGATGGCGCGTGACGCGATCGGGTCGTTCAACGTGTCGGTCGCCGCGTCGCTCGCGCTCTACGAGATCCGCCGCCAGCGCAGCGCCTGACTAGTCGTTATCGATGATCGTGATCACGCGCGTCGGGAACGTCCCGAGCGTGGCGTTGGTCGGCGTGCCGAGCACGAGCGAGAACGTCTCGTTGGCCTCCTTGGTCTTGTCGCCGCGGAGGACCACGACGATGGTGGCGGTGTTGGCCCCCGCGGCGATCGTGAGGGGAGAGGCCGTCGACACGTAGAAGTCGCCGGACCCGGAGTTGCCCTGGGTCGCGGTGCCGGCGACGACCGTGAACGGGATCGTGATCGCCTGCGCGGGCTCGTCGACGGTGTCGTCGGTCGCCGTGAAGCTGACGTCGAGCGAGGTCGTGCCCGGCTGGAAGGTCAACGTCGTGGGCGTCTGGAGGGTCGCCTCGGCGTCGGTCGCCGAGCCGGCGCGGGCGAAGCTCACCGTGACGACGCGGCCGCTCGCCGGGGTCAGCTTCACCGCGAGCTTGAAGTCGGTGCCCTCCGCGCCCGTCGACGTGGCGGTGTCGAAGCCGAGCACGGGCTCGGCGTCGTCGTCGTCGATCGTGTGGACCTGCTTGACCGTCGGATCGGTGGTGAGGATCAGGCCGGCCGAGGGATTGGCGAGCTGAACCCCGATCGTCTCCGCGTCCTCGTCGAGCAGGTCGTCGGTGATCGGCAGCGCCATCGACTTGGTCAGCTCGCCGGGGGCGAACGTGATCGTCGTCGTCGGCGGCAGCTGGAAGTCGGTGCCGTTGTTGGTCGCGGTCGTCGCCAGGTCGTCGACGAGCACCTCGACCGTCAGCGGGACCGACGACGCCTTGTCGAGCGAGACGTCGAGCGTCGCGGCGAGGTTCTCGGCGAGATCCGACACCGCGGTCGAGAACTGGACCCGGGGAAGGATGTCGTTGCTGATGCGGATCGTGTGGCGCGACGCCCCGAGCAGCGCGCCGTCCACGTTGACGAGCTCGAGATCGATCGTCTCCTCCTGTTCCTCGAGGTCGTCCGCGAGGATCGCCACCGGGAAGGTCGCCACGACGTCGCCGGGCGCGAACACGAGGATCGTGTCGTCCATCAGGTAGTCCTTGCCGCGCATGGCCGAGCCGCCGATGACCTTGGCGGTCACGGTGAGGCGGAGGTCGTAGGGCTTGTCGAGCTTGACGCTCACCATCAAGTCGCTCGACTGTTCGTCGGCGTTGGTCGTCGGGAACTCGAAGCCGACCGTCGACGGATCGACGAGCGGCGTGCCTCGACCGGAAAACCCGCACGCCGTCACGACGAGCCAGAAGCTCGCGATTCTCCACATCCACCGATGGTCTCGCTAACGTGGACGGTGAACAACGGTCAACGGCAGGCGTTGGCGGTCGCGGTGTAGCCAGCGCGCGCACCTCACCGCACGCGGGGCATGGTGAGGCGTTCCCACGAGATCAGCGTGGCCATGGCCTCGGCGGCCGAGTCGCCGCACATCTCCACCTGTGGCTGCAACCCACCGCACACGGCAGGGCGCGTGGGCGCTCCGAACAGCACGCAACGTAGCTCGTCGTCGAGGTGAGGGCAGGGCACCCCGGCGGGCTTCCCCGTGGGGAGCGCCTCGCAGGACGAGATCGAGGGGGCGATGCAACAGGCCGCGCATCCGCTCCGACAAGCGACCGCCATCAGTTGTCGATCTTCTCCAGGAACGTCGACTTGAGGAGCTTCTCGCCGTGGACCGGGAAGAACGTGTAGATGCGGTCACCGACGACCCGCACGACCTCGCCGTCGCCCCACATCGAGTGGCGCACGAGGTCGCCCTTCACCAGCGGCCCGAACGTCGGTCGCTTCACGCGTTCGATCTTGAGCGCACGTCCGCGCCCGCCACGCCCGCGGCGCATCGCCTCGTCCACGATCGCCTGACGCGCGGCGGCCGCCGCCGGGGCCTCGTTCGTCGGGGCCCGACGCGCGAGCGCGTGCGCGAAGTTCTCGAGCTCGCGTGCGCCGTCGGGGTGCGCCTTCGCGTGCTGCAAGCAGTTGTCGCAGGTGCCGCACGACGCCGCATCGGTGTACCCGAAGTACGTCACCAGCAGCCGCGTGCGGCACAGGTGCGATTGCGAGTACCGGAGCATCGCCGCGAGGCGCGCGCGATCCTGGGCGCGCTTCTGTTCGTAGCGCGCGGCGGCCCGCGCCAGGTTCTCGAGGCTGGGCGGCTCGGCGGCGAGCGGCGCGAACCGCGCACCCGGCGCCTCGGCGGCGAAGCCGACCTCCTTGAGGAACGCCAGGACGACGCGCGCCTTCTTCGCCGGGGCATCCGCGCGCTCGGCGATGTCCTTCACGTTCGCGTACATGCTGGTGTCGATGGGATCCGACGCGTGCTCGTCGCCCTCATCGAGGATGGGCGCGGCGACCTTGCCGCCGGTGACGTAGACGAGCGCCTCGGCGACGGCGCGGGTCTGCTCGGGGGTCGGATAGCGACCGCCGAGGAAGAAGCTCTGGATCCGCTTGTCCTCGGGCTGGTAGAGCAGCACGCAATCGGCGGGCTTGCCGTCGCGACCGGCGCGGCCGGCCTCCTGGTAGTAGCTCTCGAGCGAGCCCGGAAAGTTGTAGTGGACGACGAAGCGGAGGTCCTGCTTGTCGACGCCGAGCCCGAACGCGTTGGTCGCGACCATCAGGCGTGGGTTGCCGTGCTCCATGAACGCGGTCTGCACGCGATCGCGATCCTTCGCCCGCATGCGGCCGTGATAGCGCCCGCACTCGACGCCCTGCGACCACAGAAAGTCGGCGAGCGCGTCGACGGTCTTCACCGTCGCGGCGTAGATGATGCCGCAGCCGGGCTGCTTCTCGATGAGCCGGAGCAGGAGCGACTGCTTCTTGCGCTCGCTCGAGGCCTTGATGACGTGGTAGCTCAGGTTCGGGCGATCGAGCCCGATGTCGATCACGGACGCTTCGGTGATCTGGAGCTGCGCGAGGATGTCGTCCTTGACCTTCGGGGGTGCGGTCGCGGTGAGCGCGAGCACCGGTGGCCGGTGGAGCGCGCGCACGGCCTCGCCGAGCCCCAGATAGGCCGGGCGAAAGTCGTGCCCCCATTGCGAGATGCAGTGGGCCTCGTCGACGACGAACAGGGCGACGCGCACGTTCGCGAGGTGCTCGCGAAAGCGCGGATCACCGAGCCGCTCGGGCGTGACGTACGCGACGCAGGGCTCGGGTTGGGTCAGGCGCAGGAGCGCCGCCTGCTCGTCGCGTGGCGTCAGCGTGGAGTCGAGCCGCAACACGTCCATGCCCAGCTCGGCGAGCTTGTCGTGTTGATCCTTCATCAGCGCGATGAGCGGCGACACGACGAGGGTCACGCCGTTGAGCTGCAGCGCGGGGAGCTGGTAGCACAGCGACTTGCCCGCGCCGGTCGGCATGATCGCGAGGGTGTCGATGCCCGCCAGCACGTTGCGGATGGCGAGCGCCTGCCCGGGGCGGAAGTGCGTGATGCCGAAGCGACGGCGGCCGAGCTCGAGCATGTACGTGTCGACCGCGGCATCGTCGATATCGGTCTGCGACATCTCCACGTGGTCGAGCGGCGCGGCCTCGAACTCGGGATCGATGACGAACGTGTCCTCGACCTCCTCGACCTTCCGCTCGATGTCGTCGTCCGGGAGTGTCGCGGTCGACGGTGCGACGATCCCGTTGCGGGTGCCGCGCGCGACCGGTGGCGCGGTGCTGGCGCTCTTGCGGCGCGGTGTTGCCTTGACGATCGCCGGGCCCCCAGCCTTCGAGGTGGGGGACCTCCGTCGCCGCCCATGCTCGTCGAGTTTGCCCATGAAAAGATACGGTCTCCCAGACTCTCGGGATCATGCAAGGACTACCGAGCGTGCGTCTTGGAGATGACGTTCACCGCAGCGTCGGATATTGAGCCGCCTTACAGGATTCCAGGCAGGGCGCCAACGGGCGAAATCTCGACGGTGGGGCGGTGAAGTACATGAAGGAGATCGTCCGACTTGCACTTCGGGCGCGAACGATGATGATGCGGTCCGCATGCCTCTTCTCGACGGTCTACGGGTTGTTCATTCGGGGATTCACGGCTACGGCGTCATCGCGACGCGCGCGTTTCGCGCCGGCGAGGTCCTGTGCTTCGGCGACGGTGTGCTCTACCCGGAGGACGCCGAGTTCGACGACACCTACGCGTTGATTCTCCCGAAGGACGACGCGGCACCGGACGGCGAGCAGGTGTTCTGGGACCTCGCGTGTCAGACGCGTTGGATCAATCACACCTGCGATCCCAACACCGAGATCATGTCGCGCTGGGATGCCGAGCAGCAGCGCCCGGTCGTGTGGTGGGTCGCCCTCAGGGATATTCCGATCGGCGAGGAGATCACCTACGACTACGGCTTCACCGCCGAGGTGGCCGAGCCGTGCGCCTGCGGCAAGAGCGTGTGTCGTGGCGTGATCGTCGACGACTCGCCCGAGGAGATGGCGCGGCTCGCCGAGCCGATGCGCCGACTCCTCCGCGTGCGCGTCGCGAGCTGACGTCAGCTGGCGACGGTCTGGCCGTCGCGGACGTAGACCGAGCCCGGAATCGCCTTGGCCGCGCGCTTGCCGATCGCGGCGAGCTCCGCGAGCCCGGAGTACGTGCGCGCCTGCGCGAGCGAGATCGCCGCGATCGACACCGTCATCAACGGGAACTTTCGCTGCACGCCGAACCGATCCTTGGTCTCGATGAAGCCGCGCTCGCGATCGGTCGGCTCGTAGTAGAGCCGGATCAGGTGATCGAAGCGCTCGCAGATCCCGCGACACACGGCGTCGACGTGCGCGGCGCTGGTCACGAAGACGAAGTCGTCGCCGGCGATGTGGCCGATGAAGTCGCCCGCGCCGCCAGCCCGGCGGATCACCGTGCGGATCACGTCGCCGGTCTGCCGGATCACGGCGTTGGCCTTCGCGTAGCCGTAGTAGTCGTTGAACGCCTTGAGGTTGTCGAGATCGAGGTAGCACGCGACCGACGCCGCGGCGGGCGCGCCGGCGTCTCCCATCGCGAGCCGTCGCTCGATGTCGTCCTGGATCGTCTCGGCGCCGGGGAGCTGGGTCGTCGGTGACGCGCCGAGCTCGCGCGCTTGCCGATCGAGCGCCTTCGCGACGCGCGCGAGGAGCTCGGCGGCATCGAACGGCTTGACCATGTAGTCCTCGGCGCCCGAGCGAAACGCGCGCACCTTGTCGGCGGTGTCGCCCCGCGCGGACAGGAACATGATGGGGGCCATCGCGATCGCGGGGTCGGCGCGGATCATCTCGG
>JAPLLF010000852.1 GCA_026387715.1 Pseudomonadota bacterium | reverse complement strand
TCTCGGCGCGCGGGATCACCGGGATCTGGCGCGCGCGCGCGGCCTCGACCTCCGGATTGTAGCCCTTGATCGCCGACGACACGACGACGACGTCGGACTCGCCGACGTTGTCGGAGCGGTGGCCCTGCTTCACCGTGCACCCGATCTTGGCGAGGTGCCGCGTGATCTCGGTGTCGTTCATGTCCGAGCCCGACACCCGGTAGCCCATGTTGGCGAGCACCTCGGCGATGCCGCACATCCCCATGCCGCCGATGCCGACGAAGTGGATCTTGGTGTCCTGTTTCCGAAACACGCCACGATATACCACCAGTTACGTCACCCGGTGGTCCCAGGCCGACGACGCTAGGGCGCGACCCGACGGCCCCTGCTCGACATCCGGATCAACCGGAGCAGGCCGAGCAGCAGGGCGGCGCCGACGAACGCCACGGCGATGGTGCCGGCCAGCCCCGCAAACGGTGCGCGCCAGCCGAGCTGCTGGAAGACCCAGCCACCCACGAACGCGCCGCAGATGCCGACCACGATGTCCCCGAGGACGCCGAAACCGGAGCCGACGACCGCCGAGGCGAGGAGACCTGCGACCAGGCCAACGATGATCCATGTGAGGAGGTCCATGAGCACCTACGCGTGCAAGACCTCGACCGAGTCCGCATCGTGCATTGGACAGGTTTCATCGTGAGGACACGTTCCAATGCAGACGCGCGAGACCGATCAGCATCATGCTAGCCACCGACATGCCACACGTGACATTTCGCTACACGGCCCCGAGGTGCCGGTGAGCGGCCACGTACTGATCGTCGATGACGATCCGAGCATGGCCGAGACCCTCGCCAAGGCGATGAGCCGACGCGGCTTCACCGTCGTGTGGAAGACGTCGGCCGCCGACGGCCTCAAGGAGCTCGACACCGTCGACTTCGATGCGGTGGTCACCGACCTCCACATGGAGGGCATGAGCGGGTTCGCGTTCTGCGAGCGCGTCGTGGCCAACCGGCCCGACGTCCCGGTGGTGATGATCACCGCGTTCGGCACGATGGACTCCGCGGTCGGCGCGCTGCGCGCCGGAGCGTACGACTTCATCACCAAGCCGTTCGACGTCGAGATGCTGCGGCTCACGCTGGTGCGCGCGGTCCAGCATCGCCGGCTGCACGACGAGGTGAAGCGCCTCCGCCAGCTCGTGTCCGAGACCCAGGGGCTCGACCGGCTGATCGGCTCGAGCGAGCCGATCATGCGGCTCAAGGACCTCATCGATCGGTTCGCCGACTCCGAGGCCGCGCTGCTGATCGCCGGGGAGAGCGGCTCCGGCAAGGAGCTCGTCGCGCACGCGGTGCATCAACGCGGGCGCACCTCGAGCGGCCCGTTCGTCGCGATCAACTGCGCCGCGATCCCCGAGGCGCTGCTCGAGAGCGAGCTGTTCGGGCACGTCAAGGGCGCGTTCACCGACGCGCGCGCCCCGCGGCAGGGGCTGTTCCTCAAGGCCAACGGCGGCACGCTGTTCCTCTACGAGATCGGTGAGATGCCCCTCGGCATGCAGCCCAAGCTGCGCGCGCTGCAGGAGCGCACCGTGCGCCCGGTCGGCGGTGACCAGGAGATCTCGTACGAGGCGCGGGTGATCACCGCGTCGAATCGCGATCTCGAGACCGAGGTCACGGAGCGGCGGTTTCGCGAGGATCTGTTCTACCGGATCAACGTGCTGCGGATCGACGTCCCGCCGCTGCGCGTGCGCGGCAACGACGTCGTGTTCCTCGCGCAGCACTTCGTCGAGCAGTTCGCCCGGCAGAGCAAGAAGACCATCGTCGGGATGTCGCTGCCGGTCGCGACCAAGCTCGCCGCCTACAGCTGGCCCGGCAACGTCCGCGAGCTGCAGAACTGCATCGAGCGCGCGGTGGCGTTCGCGCGGTTCGACGAGCTCACCGTCGACGATCTGCCCGACAAGGTGCGCGACTACCGCTCGACCGACGTGACCATCCCGGGCGTCGAGCACAACGAGATCTTGAAGATGGACGAGGTCGAGCGTCGCTACGTGATCCGCGTGCTCAAGCAGCTCAATGGCAACAAGACGATGGCCGCGGATCTGCTCGGCCTCGATCGCCGCACGCTGTACAGGAAGCTCGAGCGCTGGGACGCCAGCGGCACGTCGCGCCCGGCGTCGGCGGCGACGACCGACGGCGACTGACGTCAGGCCGCGAGCGCCGGCAGGTAGACGGTGAACGTGCAGCCGTTCCCCTCCTCGCTGTCGACCCCGATCCAGCCGCCGTGCTCGCGCGCGATCCGCTCGGACACGGCGAGCCCCAGGCCGGTGCCCTGGCCCGCCTGCTTGGTCGTGAAGAACGTCTCGAAGATGTGCGGGAGATCGACGGTGCGGATGCCCGAGCCGGTGTCGCGCACGTGGACGCAGACGTACGCCGCGCCCTCGTGGGTCGTGCGATCCACCTCGAGCCGCACGATGCCGCCGTTCGGCATCGCCTGCGCGCCGTTGATCGTCAGGTTCGTGAAGATCTGCATCAGCTTCGAGGGGTCGGCGAGCACGTGCGCGGGTAGCGGGTCGTTCATCAGGGTGAGGGTCGCGCCGCGCTTGCGGGCCTCGGGGACCACCAGCCGGATCATCTGACGCAGGACCTCGACGACGTCGACGGGCTTGCGCGTCGCCGGCGTGGGGCGCGCGAAGTCGAGCACCTCGCGGCACATCTCGGTCATCCGCGTGACCTGCCGGATGATCTCGGTGGCGTCGGCGCGGGCCTCGGCGAGGTCGACGTCGTCGGTCAGGATCATCTGCGCGCGCGCCAGCACGACCCCGAGCGGGGTGCCCAGCTCGTGGGCCATGCCCGCGGTCAGCGTCCCGACGGTCACCATGCGATTGGCGTGCTGGAGCTCCTCGAGCTCGACCAGCCGACGCTTGTAGTCAACTTCACTCATCCGCGTTCTCCGTCCGTTTGACCATGGTGGCGATGTCGTCCGCGATCACGCCCGCCGCGGCGGTGGTCGCGGTCTCGCTGAGGTGCTCGTAGACCATGTTGGCACGTTCGTCGAGGAGGTGCGTCGCGTCGGTGGTGGGCATGTCGCCGGGCAGGTCGACGCGCAGCTCGTGGACCACCATCTGGAGCCCCGCGGCGATCGGCAGCGCGAGCAGCGCCCCGACGATGCCCGCGAGGGTGCCCCCGACGAGCAACGCGACGAGGACGACCGCCGGGGACATCCGGAGGACGTGGCCGTAGACCCGCGGGACGAGGATCCGGCTCTCGAACTCCTGGTAGAGCAGCATCACGACGGCGACGATCACCACCACCGAGCCACCGTGTGGGGTCACCGCGAGGATGACCGGGGCGCTGGCGATGTAGCCCCCGACGAACGGCAGGATGTCGGTCATCCCCGCGAACAGCGCGATCGGGATCGCGTTGTCGGCCCCGACGATCGTGAGCAGCGCGAACACGAACACCGTGATCGCCGCCGACGTGATCAGCTGCCCGCGGATGTAGCCGCCGACGATGACCCGGAGCCCGAACAGGATCCGGGCGAGCTTGATGTGGTGGTGCCGCGGGACGACCGAGTAGACCAACCCCTTGGCGTGCGCCGGATCGGCGAGCAGGTAGATCGCGAGCACCATCGTCGAGATGCCGTAGCCGATCGCCTCGAACAGCGTCGTCGAGTAGCCGAGCATCGCGGCGCCCGCCCGGGCGGCGAGGCTGTCGAGCGGCAGGTCCTTGATCGCCCCGACCAGCGGCTTGGCCCACGGATAGGCGCGGAGATCGTGGACGAGCTGCGTGCGCGTGGCCGGCGCGGTCTCGACCATGCGCAGGAGCTGCTCGATGAGCGGCGGCACCATCAGGAGCACGAACGCCACGAAGCCGACCACGCCGAGCCCGAACACCAGGACCAGCGCGCGCCCGCGGCGGAGCCCGCGCCGCTCGCACCAGGCGACCCCCGGGTCGAAGGTCCCGACGAGGACGAGCGCGACCACGACCACCTCGACGACGCCCGCGAGGCGCCCGAGCATCCAGATGCCCACGATGGCCGCGAGCACGAGCCCGAGGGTCCGCGGGGCGATCTCGATCTGCAGGCGGTTCGCCTGCACCGGGCTCGTCGTCATCGGGGAAGGCTAGTGCGGGGATCGTGCCAGTGCGCGCACGCGCGAGGCACGTCGCGTGCATCACCACCAGCCGTGGCCCCGAATCCAGATCCGCTCGTCCCGCTCGAACAGCTCGGCACGATCGAGCTCGTCAGCGGCATGGTCGACGACGCGCGCGAGCTCGTCGGCGCTCACGTCGAGGCCCTCCGCGAGGATCTGGCGACCCGGGTCGCCGGGCTCGGCGCGGCGATGGGCACGATGCTGATCGCGATCGGCGTGTTCGTGGTGACGGCGATCCTGCTCGACCTCGCGATCGCGACCACGCTCGTCGCCCTCGGCCTGCCGTGGTGGCTCGCGATGTGGCTCGTCACGCTCGTCACCGCCGGCATCGGCACGCGGTTCTTGCTCCGGGCGCGCGCCAAGGCGCGCGCGATGCCCACCCTGCCCTAGCTCGACCTCGTCCCCCTCCGGAGCTCCCCATGGCCACGCGCATCGACCTCGCCCAGGACCACCTCGCCGCGAAGCTCACCGAGCTTCGTCGACGGGAGGGCCAGACCCAGCAGGCCCTCGCGCCGCTCCGCCACCTCGCGAGCCCGTGGCTATGGATCGGGCCCGACTCGGCCGCCGCTAGGCACCAGTCGATCACCGCGGCCGCCGCGCCGGGCTTGCCGAGCGCGCGCATGGCGTCGCTCATCGCGCGCCGCTTCGCGGGATCGACGATCAGCGGCCGCAGCGCGTCGGCGAGCGTCGTCGCGGTCAGCGCGGCCTGCGGAAACGACAGCGCGGCGCCCTTGTCCGCCATCTCGCGCGCGTTGCGCTCCTGGTGGTTGTCGGCGGCGTGCGGGTACGGAATGAAGATGGCCGGCTTGCCCGCGATCGCGAGCTCGGCGACCGTGGTCGCGCCCGCGCGGCCGATCACGAGGTCCGCGCGCTGGTAGGTGGACGCCATGTCCTTGATGAACGCGGCGCACGCGGCGGGAACGCCGGCGTCGGCGTACCGCTTCGCGGTCGCCTCGAGATCCGCCGCGCCGGTCTGGTGGATGATCGCGATCGGCAGCTCGTGGGCGAGCGCGATCAGCGCGGCGGACGCGACCGCGTTGACCGCGACGGCACCCTGCGAGCCACCGCTGACGAGGATCGTGATCGGCGCCGTCGCGTTCATCGGCGTCGACGGCGTCGGCGTCGTTGTCGTCGTCGCGCCCAGCCGCTGGAGCAGCTCGCGACGCACCGGGTTGCCGATCATCCGGATCTTCTTCGCCTTGAAGAACCGCCGGCTCTCCTCGAACGACAGGAACACCGCGCGCACGACCCGGCCGAGCAGCTTGTTGGTCAAGCCCGGGATCGAGTTCTGCTCGCAGATCGCCGTCGGGATCCCGCGCAGCCGCGCCATCAGGACGATCGGCCCCGACGCGTAGCCGCCGACGCCGATCACCGCATCGGGCGCGAACCGCTGGACGACCTTGCGCGCCTGCCACAGCGCGCGCGGGAGCCGGACCAGGCCGCGCAGGAGGCCGCGCACGCCGACGGTCTTGAGCCCCGAGACCTCGATCATCTCGAGATCCCAGCCGAGCTCGGGCAGCACGCGCGCCTCGATGCCGCGCGCGGTGCCGACGAATCGGATCGCCGCGTCGGGCAGCCGCGCGCGCAGCTCCTCGGCGACCGCGACCCCCGGGAACAGGTGGCCGCCCGTGCCGCCGCCGGCGATCATCAGCTTCACGCGACGACCACGCGGACCCGCGCGCGCTTGCGCCGGGCGAGCTCGCGGATCAGCTCGGTCTTGGTGTGGGCCTCGTGGAGCGGCCGCCGGCCGACGTTGAGTAGCAGGCCGACGAGGAACATCGTGATCACGAGCGAGCTGCCGCCGTAGCTCACGAGCGGCAGCGTGATGCCCTTGTTCGGCACGACGCCGAGGACGACGCCGACGTTGAACAGCACCTGCACGCCGAACAGGAACGTGATGCCGAACGCGAGGTAGCCGCCGAACGTGTCGCGCGCGCCGAGCGCCGCGCGGATGCCGCGCCACACGAGGATCGCGAACAGCACGAGCACGAGCGCGACGCCGATGAACCCCATCTCCTCGCCGATCGGCGCGAGGATGAAGTCGTTGTGCGCCTCGGGCATGTAGCCGAGCGTCTGGTGGCCTTCGCCGATGCCCTGGCCGGTCAGGCCGCCGGAGCCGAGCGCCAGCCGCGCCTGGAGGAACTGGTAGGCCTCGCCGTTGGCGAACGCCTCGGGGTTGAAGTACGCCAGGAACCGCTGGAGGCGCCACGGCGTGCCGACGACGAGGTGGTAGGCCACCGGCGCGGCGCCGAGCACCGCGAGCATGATGTACGACACCCGCGTGCCGGCGATGAACAGCAGGCCGAGCGTCGTCGCGCCGAGCACCACCGACGACCCGAGATCCGGCTGCTTGAGGAGCAGGACCATCATCATGCCGCACACCACGAGGTGGGGCACGAAGCCGATCGTGAACGTCTTGACCTGGTCCGCCTTGCGGGCGAGCGACGCCGACAGGTACGCCACGAGCGCCAGCTTGGCGATCTCGACGGGCTGGAACGTGACCGGGCCGAGCGGGATCCAGCGCTTGGCGCCGTTGGTCGCGTGCATGAGCAGCACGACGGCGAGCAGGCCGAACGCCGCGGCGAGCAGCGGATAGGTCCACCGCCGCAGGATCCGGTAGTCGGCGCGCGCACCGATCCACATCGCGAGCCCGCCGATCCCCGCGAACAGGAGCTGCTTCTGGAGGAAGGCGGTCGGCGGCTCGTGCGCGTCCCGGGTGAGCGTCGTCGCGGCGGTCGACGCGTAGATCTCGATCGTGCCGATCACGAGCAGCCCGAGGACCGCGAGCAGCAGGACGAGATCGTACGGCCGCTCGGGCAGCGTGATCGTCGGCGGCTGCTGCACGGCGATGAGCTGGGCGGCCGCGGGCAGTCTGGGCGCCGAAGTCGGGTCGAGCTTCGCGCGGCGCGGCAGCGACGGCAGCGACGGCAGCGACGGCAACGACACCTTGAGCGCGCGGCGAATCATCCGGCCGAGGCGGGAGCCGACCGAGCGGCGCTCGCCCCGCGGAGGGGCGTTGGGGATCGTGTCGCCCCGGACCTTGCCGCGCATGCGCGCGGACTGGTCGGCGGCGGTCGGCCCCGAGCCGGCCGAGCTGGCCTCCGACGTGTCCCCGATCGGCTCGCTGACGATGCCTCCCGAGCCCGGGACGGTCAGGTCGACGACGGTGTCACGTGCCACCCAGCTATTTCACACCGCGATCGCGCGAACGCGAGTTTTCGGCCAACCGGAGTCAGTGGACGCGCCAGAACGTCGTGCCGTCGAACCGGGCGCGGGCCTCGCAGTCGTCCTCCACCTTGGTGAACCGGAGGCCGAGCTTGCTGATCACCACCTTGTAGACGCCCTTCTGCTCGGGCGTGCACATGTCGCCCGTCTCGAAGGTCAGGGTCATCTGGTCCTTCTGATCCTCCTTCCCTACCTCGTAGGTCCCATCGCCGAGCACCGGCGGGCGGTCGAGGCCCGCGCGATCCTTGGCGACCGTCACCGCGCCGTTGGCGCGAAACCGCATCGCCATCGTGCCCTGCGGCGGGTGCCGCTCGAACTCGCCGACGACGAGCTCGTCGTTGGGCCGCTTGGGCGGCAGGATCTTCGGCTTCGCCGCCTCGCCGCAGCCGATCGCCAGGAGGAGGGGTATCAGGATGGGCATCGGGCGCATTGGTAGAACCTAACCTTCCCCCGCCGAGCGGCGGGTTTGAGCAAGGACCCCTTTCAAACCGTGCGTGCGGATTTCCCGCACACGGCTTTCGGGCGGTCGGTGTACGTGATGAGG
>JAPLLF010000826.1:1678-2331 GCA_026387715.1 Pseudomonadota bacterium | reverse complement strand
AGACGGCGAGTCCGAGGAGCGCCGCGAGTCGGGTGAAGTTCATGTGGTGGTCTTTCTTCGTCTGTAGGTTGAGCTCGGCGGCGAGAGCGGCACGGATGTCTTCGATCTTGGTGCCCTTCACGGCGGGCACGTTGACGGCACTGACCTCGGTGCCCTCTGCGGATTGGAATTCGTATTCGACGATCTGGGCCGTGCCGTCAACCTCGACGCGATCGCCAGGCCAGCACGAGCACGAGCTCGCGCCGCGCACGTCCGTGCGGTGCACGCTGCAGAGCACCGGGCCGGTCGGGACCCAGCCGATCGAGAACCGATCGAGCGTGCCGTCGAGGACGGAGATCACCGCCTCGGGCTTCACGATGTGCAGCGCCTGCCGAAACGTCGACCAGCCGGTGCCGCCGTGGGCAACGAGCTCGCTCGATGTAATGGTCCCGATGCGGGCCGACTGCTCGTACGTGTTGTGGTCGCGCAACACCGGCATCCCCGCGAACGACGACGCGACATCGGCGAGCGTGTCGGACTTGAATCGGAGCTTGCGGCGGTTGGCGACGCCGTCTTTCTGGCGGAACGTCAGGGCCGAGAGCGCGAGCTCGACGTGCTTGCCGCCGCGAACCTCGGAGATCAGGGCGCGCCGACGCTCACCGTCGAGGGTGCGG
>JAPLLF010000826.1:0-1672 GCA_026387715.1 Pseudomonadota bacterium | reverse complement strand
GCCTTGAGCGATCCGCTGACGGCCGAGGCCCCGATGACCTCGATGTCGCCGGTGAGCTCGGCGAGGTCGCCGTCGGACCGACAACCGAGCACGCGGCGATCGAGTTGATGGATCAGAGTCACGCGACACCTCCGGGGGTCTTCGTCGGGAACCGCACGCCCTTACCGTTGGGCTTGCGCACCGAGAACTGCGTGCGGATCTGATCCTCGTCGAGGTCAACGACCTGGCCGATGATCTGGAGCACCTGCGCGCGCTGGAGATCGTCACGCGTGATCTGGATGGAGAGCTGCGGCGCCGCGGCGCGATCGAAGCCATTCCAGCGACAGAACCACGCGCCGATGTCGCGCGAGAACATCTGCTCGATGCGCGTCGCATCGCGGCGCGAGAGGGCGTACTGCCGCGACTCGTGCACCGTCGCCGCCGCGTAGCTGCCCGTGTTGCCGAGGTCGACCGCCGCCGTCGCGCCGGTGAACAGCTTGCTCTGCTGCGCCTCACAGAGCGCGATGATGTTCGGCCACACCGTGGACGAGTCGCCGCCGCGGACGGTGTCCTTCACGACGATCTCCGTGGTCGACGCGAGGACCGCGTAGCCATCTTCACCAATCTGCTTGATCGCCTCTTCGAGGGCCGTACGGGAGGCTTCGCTCGCCCCTTCCTCGTAGTAGCCGATCGCGAGCGGCAGGCCGAACATCTCGGCGAAGACCTGCCAGTCGCGCACCGACCAGCGCTTGAACATCGACCACCAGGCCGCGGTGCGCATGAGGCCCGCCGCCCAGGGGTTGCGGTTGCGGTAGCGCGAGATGCACCACTGTCCGGGTTCCAGCGGCACGAGATCGCGCGACGTCGTGCCGGCGACGAGCCAGATCTCGCTGGCCCGCTCCGCCGAGGGCGCCGCGAAGCGACGATGCGCCGCGTGCACGAGCTCGACCGGCGCGATCACGCCGTCGACCATGTCCCACACGGTGTTGGTGATCGCGTTGCCGTAGTGCGGCGACATCAGGTGATGCTCCACGAGCTCGGGGACGTCGAGCACGCGCATCCGCTCCGCGAGGATCTCCGCAGCGACCACGCTCTGCCGGTCCTGCCGACCTGGCATGATCGTCATCTCGCACCCCGCGACCGCCTCGACGCGGCCGTTGACCAGGCTGCGCAGGTGACCGTCGACCTCGATCATGTCGTCGAAGCAGTCGAACTGCCGCATCGGCACGCCACGCTCGGCTTCGCGATGGAACGACAGGAGCGCATCGGCCGTGAGCCCGAACGCGGGGTGGCTGTTGTACGTGTCGCCCGTGCTCGGCTGGATCGCGCGGGCACGGCGCGTTGGCGTCGGCGCCCGCATCGCGTCGCTGACCAGCTGCACGCGTGGCGTCATCGCCCCCGCCGCGACCGCCTTCAGAAGCCCGCCGTGCGCTTCCCTCGACGAGGCAGACTCGACCCGCGCGACGGCGGCGAGATCCGCAGATCGCTCGCGCGCGATGCGGAGGGCATCGGCTGCAGGTCGATCTTGTCGGTCAGGGTTGGCACGCTTCGCGGGTTGCTCGATTTTCGACCCGAACGCAAGCGCCTCGGAAAGAACCGGACCACCGGGTAGCTCGCCCCATCACCCATGTGCGCGACGTCCTGAGTGCGGCTCGGGGTGCCGTTCGTGGTCTTCCACTCGCGGATCGCGGCG
>JAPLLF010000400.1 GCA_026387715.1 Pseudomonadota bacterium | reverse complement strand
GCCATGTACGCGGGCGTGCCCATCACGGCCCCCGCGATCGTCAGCGTCGAGCTCGCGGTGTCGGACGCGTCGGCGTTCGCCTGCTTCGCGGCCGACACGTGCGGGGCGCGGATGGCCGACTCCGGGGAGTCGCCGGCATCGAGGTCCTTGGCGAGCCCCCAGTCGATCACGACGGTCTCGCCGAAGTCGCCGATCAGCACGTTGCCGGGCTTGAGGTCGCGATGGATGACGCGCTGGCTGTGCGCGTATGCCATGGCGTCCGCGGCGGCGGCCATCCGCGGTAGCAGCGCCAGGCGAGTCTGCAGCGTCCTGGCGTCGGCGATCACGCGGTCGAACGGGCGGCCGGACACGAGCTTCATCGCGAAGAACGGCTCGCCGCTCGGCCACCGTCCAGCCTCGTAGACCGGGACGATGCCGGGGTGCTGGAGCCGGGCGGTGATCAGCGCCTCGCGCTGGAAGCGTCCGAGATCGGCGACCGGGTCGAGCAGCTCCTTGAGCGCGACCGGGCGCCCGAGGCGGCGATCCTCGGCCGAGACGATCCGCCCCATGCCGCCACGCGCGATCTCCGGCCCCGTCACGTAGTGGGACGACGGGATGATCGGCAGGGGAGGGAGCTCGCCGGTCGCGTCGGTGGGGGCGGCCAGCGTCTCGTCGGATTCGACCGGGCTTCGGACCGGGTTCGTGGTCTTCTGCGACGGGGGCCGCGACGCGGGCGACGCGGGCGCAGGAGGCGACGCGGGGGCGATCGTGGCGTCGAACGCCGCCCCGACCTGGGGTGGCGCGATGGTCGCGGCGAACGCGTCGTCGACCGGACCGTCGTCGCGCGGCATCGGTTGGATGATAGCGTGGTTTGCACCTGGGATCGTCGTCGGGTAGCTTGCGTCCACACAATGGCCAGTGACTTCGGTAAGTCGTTCCTCTCTGCGGAGCTCGCATCCGCGAGCGAGCGCCCGACGGCCGTCGTCGTCGCCGTCCAGCTCACCGGCGTCACGGACGAGGAGCTCGACAGCTCCTGCGCGGAGCTCGAGCGGCTCGCGAACACCGCCGGGCTGCGCTGCGTCGGGCGCGTCACCCAGCGGCGGTCCAAGCTCGCCTCGGGGATCGTCCTGGGCCAGGGCAAGCTCCACGAGCTCGCCCTGTGGACCGGCGGCACCGGCGAGATCCCAGCGTACGAGAAGCCGGGCACCCGGAAGATGAAGCCCGAGGACATGTCGGACATGGTCGACGAAGACCAGGAGGACGACGATCCGGAGGACGAGGAGCCGGACGAGACGATCGAGCGCGACGCCAACGGCGACGCGGCGCCACGCGCCCAGGTCGTGCTCGTCGACCATGATCTCACGCCGACCCAGCAGCGCAACCTCGAGCGCGCGACCGGCGCCGAGGTGCTCGATCGCTCGTCGGTGATCCTCGAGATCTTCCATCGCCACGCGCGCACGCGCGAGGCCCGGCTGCAGGTCGAGATCGCGCGGCTGCGCTACCTCGCGCCGCGGCTGCGCGAGAGCACCGACGGTGGCGATCGCGTGCGCGGTGGCATCGGCGGCAAGGGCGCCGGCGAGACCTCGATGGAGCTCGACAAGCGCCGGATCCGCGATCGCATCGCCGAGCTGCGCCACGAGCTCGCGCAGATCGACGGCGGCGCGGCCAACCGGCGCGATCGGCGGAGCGAGCTGCCGACCGTCGCGCTTGTTGGCTACACCAACGCAGGCAAGTCGTCGCTGATGCGCAACCTCACGAGCACGGACGTCTACGTCGCCGACAAGCTGTTCGCGACGCTCGACACCACGGTGCGCCGGCTCCAGCCGCCGACCGAGCCACCGATCCTCGTCACCGATACGGTCGGCTTCATCAAGAAGCTGCCGCACGATCTCGTCGCGTCGTTCCGCTCCACCCTCGACGAGGCCGCGGGCGCTGACCTGCTGCTCCACCTCGTCGACGCGGCCGACCCGGCGATGGCCGATCAGCTCGCGGTCACGCGCGAGGTGCTCGGCGAGATCGGCGCCGAGCACGTCAACTCGCTGCTGGTGCTCAACAAGATCGATCGCGTCGACGAGGCCGGTCGCCAGCGCCTGAGCGACCGCTATCCCGGCGCGCACCAGATGTCGGCGAAGTCAGCCGAGGACGTCGCGGCGCTCCGCGAGCTCATCATCGGCCAGCTGATCGGCAAGATGGAGGACGGCGAGTTCGACGTCCCGTGGGCGGCGCAGCGCTTCGTCCACCAGATCCACGAGCGCACGACCGTCGTCTCCGAGGTGCATCACGACGATGGCACGCGCCTGGTCGTGCGCGCCCCGAACCGCGTGCTCGACGCGCTTCGCACCGAGCTGGCCGCCGCGGACGCTCAGAACGCGAACGCGTAGCTGGCGAGGGCGCCGCCGCGCGTCGGCGTGAGGCGCGCCCCCGTGGCGCGGTGCGGGTCGTGCCCGTGGCCGCCGTCCGACACGAACAGGTACACCGCGAGGCCGCCGATCAGCGCGCCTCCACCGAGCGCGACCAGCCCGGACGTCCGGGTCTCGTAGAGGTCGGCGCACAGCGTGCCGGCGGGCTGCGCGTGCGGACACGTGTTGTCGATCGCGAGGAGGTAGCCGCCGGTGCCGAGCGCGCCGATCGCCGCGACGGCCGCGATCCACTTCCAGCCGCCCCAGCGCCCATCCGGATCGAGCGGCGCACGCGCGGGGTCGTGCTCGCGTGGGCCGGGCAGGGCGTCCCCCTTCGCGGTCGTGATCGCCGGCTGCTGGAGATCGAGGCCCTCGCCGGAGTCCTCGCCGACGATGAACTTCGCGAGCTTCTTGAGCTGATCCTTCGACGCCTTGGTGACCGGCACGCTCGCCCACCGGATGACCTTGCCGTCGGTGCCGACGAGCGCGCCGATGACCGACGTCCCCGCCGCGGTCTGATCGATGCCGACGACCGCGATCGAGGTCGCGTGGATCGCCTTGGCGAACGCCGCGGCGTGGACCGGCTCGGCGGCGGCGCGCTCGGCGGGCTCGGCGAACACCAGGCCGGTCCAGCTCGCGGTGCGCACCGTCTGGTCGAGCGCGACGTCGATCGTCAGGCGGGCGTCGCCGTTCGGCGGCACGATCACGGTGTGCGTCCGCGACTTCTGCTTGCCGAGCTGCGCGAACACGCGGTACTCGCCAGCGACGATGCCGTCCTTCGACGTGGTCCCGACCGTCTCGATGTGCTCGTCGATGTAGATCACCGCCGCGTCGTTCGTCGTGGTCACGGTCAGCCGCCCGCGCGCGGCGCGCCGCTTGAGCTCGTCGAACCGCTTGTTGGCGGCGGAGCCATACGTCCCGGCGGCCAGCCGTTCCTCGGGGAAGCTCCGCATGATCTCGAGGAAGGCCGCGTCGGCGGACCTCGCATCCCCCAGGCCGTCGTGGGACAGCGCGATCGTGATCTCGGCCTTGCGCAGCGCGTCGCGCGAGCCCGGGCTGTCGGCGAACGCCCCGGCGTTCTTCGCAGCGAGATCGACGAGCGGCGCGAGGATGCCGATCGCGTCGGAGTACTTGCCGTTGCGCCACTCGTCGAAGCCCGCGTCGATCTGCCGCGCGAAGTCGAGCGGCAGGCCCTGCTTGTCGAGCGAGGGGCGCGAGACCTCGGTCTCGTACTTGCGATTGACGTCGCTCCCCGTCGAGAACCCGTCCTTCGCCAGCGTGTCGAGCAGCGGGCCGACGTAGGTGTCGGCGTCGCTGGGCCGCTGGCGGGTGTAGGACTCCAGGACGATCCCACCAGCCTGCGCGATCGTCGAGCTGGCGAGCACGACGAGGGGGATCAGCGAACGGAGCTTCATCATGCGGACGGCTATCGCCATGTACGGCCTCGGGTTGCGAACTATTTGCTGCGCTGGACCGACGCCGTCTGACCCTCGACGATGGTGACGGCTTGCGTCTCGTCGTGGGCGTTGTCGGGATCGGGGTTGAACAGCCGAACCTTGCGGGTCCCGACGAGGACGTTCGCGATCGTCAGGGATCCGGAGGCCTCTCCCCGGAACGCGCCATCGATGTAGACCTTGACGACGGGGAACGCGTTCACCTTGAGCGCGCCGTACTTCTTCGGGTGCTCGACGCCGAGCTTCGTGCCGGCGTCGACGACGGGCGGTGGCGGTGGTGGTGCGTCGGCCGACAGCCCCGCATCGGCCGGGGGCGCATCCGGCAGGCCCGCGATCTTGGCGTCGAGGATCGCCACGACGGCGGCATCGACGACCGGCGTCGGCTGGGCGCCGCGCTTCTTGAGCCCGCTGACGATCGCGAACGCGAGCAGCGCGGTGACGACGGTGATCCCGACGACCGCGGCGATCTTCAGGCCGTTGCCTCGGGGCCGATCACCCGGCATGATCGTGCCGGTCTCGGCCCTCATCTTCGCCGACACGCTCGGGTGCGACATGGGGCCCGCGATCGTCGGCGCGAGGACGGCGACCGGCGTCGGCGAGCCTCCTTGCGATCGCATGGCGCTCTGCCGGACCGGCACCTGATGTGGGAACCGCTCGCCGAGGATGCGGCGGAGCTCGTCGCGGCCGTTCTTCGGCGCGGCCTGGCAATCGAGCAGATCGCTGACCGCCTCGTCGGCGGTGGCGTAGCGCGCGGGCAACTCCCGCTCGAGCAGCTTCATCGTGATGCGCTCGAGATCCTTCGGCACGTCGCCGCGGATCGAGCGCGGCCGCTGGATCTGTCCGAACAGGACGGCGGCGAGCGTGGCGCGGGTGTCCTCGGCGACGAACAGCCGCGTCCCGACGAGCATCTCCCACAGCATCACGCCGACGGCGAACAGGTCGCTGCGCCCGTCGAGCGGACGCCCGTTGGCCTGCTCGGGGCTCATGTACGCCGGCTTGCCCTTGATGAAGACGCTCGCGGTCGCCTCGCTCGCGGCCTTCGCCTTGGCGATCCCGAAGTCGGAGACCTTCACCGCGCCCTCCCACGAGAGCAGCACGTTGTGCGGTGACACGTCACGATGGATGATGCCGCGGAGGTCCTTCGAGACCGGGAGATCGTGCGCGTACCCGAGCCCGCGCAGCGTCTCGGTGATCACGTAGACCACGACGGGGAACGGCAGGAGCCCGGTCTGCAACAGGCCGTCGAGGTCCTTGCCCTCGACCATCTCCATGACGAGGAACAACCGGCCCTCGGCGTCGCGATCGAAGTCCGTGACCGACACGATGTTCGGGTGTTCGAGGCGGGAGCTGATCTGCGCCTCGGCGACGAACATCTGCGCGAACTGGGGATTGTCCGAGAACCCCGGGAGGACCTTCTTGATCGCGACCTTGCGCGAGAAGCCCTCGGCACAGACGGTCGCCGCGACGAACACCTCGGCCATCCCGCCGCCACCTAGCCGGGCGTCGAGCCGGTATTTCCCGCCTCCACTGCTCATCGAAACAACCCCGAAACTTTAGTACGGGCCGGCCCGGGGCCGTTACATCAACGGCTTGTATTCGAACGCGCCGAGGTCCACGGCGGCACCCTGGGGCCGCGGCGTGCCGTCGAGATCGGGGATCGGCGTGGTCGTGGGATCGCCGGCATCGATCGCCGCGCTCCCGACGCGGAGGTGGAAGTCCCCCGTCGTCGGACTCGTGAACATGGGATCGGCGTTCTGCAGGATGTGGGAGCCGATCAAGGCCGTCGTGCTCGGGGTGACGAGCGTGTACGCGAGCTCGCAGCGACTGCCGGTCACCGCGTCGGCGCTGCCTGCGCGCGCGACGATCGTGTTGATGAGGTGGACGTTGGCCGTGCCGGTGGCGCACGCGATCGGCGCCTCGTACAGGGTGGAGTGCTCGATGGTGATCTGGCCGGTGACGCCGGGGACCCCGTTGCAGTAGAGGAGCGAGGAGTTCGGGATCTGGTTGGCGATCACGCTGTTCGTGACGTGGAGCTGCGACGTGCCCTGGATGCACATGCCGTCGCCGCCGTCGACGACCGTGCGGTCGAGCGTGATCGAGCTCGCGCGCGCGCCGTTGGTCTGGGCGCTGACCGCGCTGTTCTGCGTGCCCGGGGTGACGCGCGAGTCGCGCAGCGTGACGGTCGCGGGGTTCGCGATGATGTTCAGCAGGGTGACGTGCTCGAACGTGATCTTCGGCGTCGCGGTCGACGACGTCGCGAGCAGGCCGCCCGGGATATCGGCGCCGCGGATGGTGATGTCGCTGGTGTCCACGACCTGGAAGCCCCCGCCGATCGTCGCGCCCGCGGCGTGCATGGTGAACTGCTTGTCCGTCACGTCGACGCTGACCGGATAGTTGCCGCCGGCGAGCTTGACGTAGCGGTGGCCGGTGTCGACCAGCGTGATCGCCTTGGCGATGGTGCAGGTCTCGGCCATCGTGCAGGCCCCGGTCGGGGCGCCCGTCGCCGACACGTAGAGCACCAGCTCGGCCGCGACGCAGGTCCCGGTCGTGGTCTCGCAGACCGCCGAGGGGCACTCGTCGTCGGAGCCGCAGCCACGACAGGCGTGATCGGCGACGTCGCAGACCGGCGCGGCCTGCGAGCACTGCGCGTCGTCGATGCACCCGACACGTTGGGCCGGTGATCCCGCGGCTCGCGAAGTATCGGCGCGCGGCCTCGGCGTGCAGCGGGAACGCGAACTCGGCGTCGAGGCCGTCGGGGCCCCACACGACCCCGCGCTCGGACGTCTCGGCGTCGGTGGCGAACGGCGGGAGCTGGTCGACCTCGAGCGGCGCGGCGATCCCGAACATCAGGATCCGGTTCGGGCGGGGCTCCGTCGACGTCCACCACATCGGCTCGATCGTCGCCGCGTCGATCACGACGTTGCACTCCTCGCGGACCTCCCGCGCGCCGCCGTGTTGCCACGTCTCGGTCTCCTCGACGAAGCCACCCGGGATCGCGAGCTTGCCGATGCTCGGCGGGATCGCCCGTCGGATCACGAGGATGCCGGTGCGGCCGGCCTCGGCGATCGGCGCGATGATCACCGCGACCGGGATCGGGTTCGCCCAGACCATCGTCGTGCAGCTCGCGCACGTACGCGGGTAGGTGAGCGGCTCATCATACTTCGTGCCGCAGTACGAGCAGAACGTGTCGCGGGTCGGTCGGGTCATCGGACCCGATCGTACGCGAGCCACGCGTCAGCGCGGCATCAGAGACGCTTGATCGCGATCGATCATGCCGCGACGCCACGCGTCGAGGAACCGCACGAACGCGTCGGCGAGCTCGGGGTCGAACTGCGTCCCGGCGCAGCGCTCGATCTCGCCGACCGCCACGTCGTGCGACAGCGCCCGGCGATACGCGCGATCGGAGGTCATCGCGTCGTACGCGTCGGCGATCGCGACGATCCGTCCGACGAGCGGAATCTGATCGCCGCGCAGGCCGCGGGGATACCCGCCGCCGTCCCACCACTCGTGATGGCACCAGCAACCGTCGATCAGCCCGTGCAGGCACGGCACCGGCTCGAGGATGCGCTTGCCCTTCTCGGGGTGCTGGCGGAACACCGCGACCTCCTCCGGCGTGAGCTTGCCTGGTTTGTTCAGCATGTCGTAGCGGACGCCGATCTTGCCGACGTCGTGCATCACGCCGGCCTGCACGATCTGGCGGATGTCGGGCTCGGCGAGTGTGAGCCCGCGCGCGAGGATCTCCGAGTACACCGCGACGCGCTCGCTGTGGCCGCGTGTGTACAGGTCGCTCTCCTCGAGGGCCTGCGCGAACCCGGCAACGGTCTGCTGGAAGTTGTCCTCCAGCGACAGGTTCGCCTTCGTGAGGCTCTCGTTGGACGCGCGCAGCTCGGTGTAGAGCCGTGCGTTGTCGATCGCGCTGGCCGCGCGCGACGCGAGCACCGCGAGCATCTTGCGGTGACCCTCGTCGAACTTCTTGCTCGACGTGAACGAGAACACGTTCATCACGCCGACCATGTTGCCGCGCACCTGCAGCGGCACGGCGACGAACGACGACAGCTCGCCCGGGATGCTCGACTCGGTGAAGAACTTCGTGGCCTTGCCCCCGTGGGCGAGGATCGGCACCCCTTGCCCGAACTGTTCGAGCAAGGTCGCGAACGCCGGGGAGGGCAACCCGCCGGGATGCGAGGCGCGATTGTGGTCGTTGCTGACGACCTTGAGCCGCTCCTCGAAGTTGCCCGTCCGCACGTCCTTGAGGTTGAGCGTCGCGACGTCGGCCTTCACCTCGTCGAGGGCCGCACGCAGGACGACCTCGAGGATGTGCTCGATGTCGTGCGACAGCGCGATCGCCTCGCTGACCCGATAGATCGTCAGCGCCTCGCGGAGCCGGATGTTCTCGGCCTGCAGGCGTTGTCGGTACAGGGCGCGCTGGACGACGTGGATGACCTCCTCGACCTTGAACGGCTTGAGGAGGTAGTCGTACGCGCCCTTCTTCATCGCCTCGATCGCGGTCTCGACGGTGCCGAACCCGGTCATGAGGATCGTCAGCACGCCGAGTCGCTCCTGCTCGATCTTCTCGAGCAGCTGGAGGCCGCTGAGCTTCGGCATCTTGAGATCTGTGATCAGCAGATCGTACGGACGCAGCCGGAGCTCGGTGAGCGCCTTCTCTCCATCCTCGACGGTGTGAACCGTGTAGCCCTCGAGCGCGAGGAACTCGGCGAGGATCGCGCGGATCACGCGCTCGTCGTCGACGACGAGGATGCGCGCGCTCTCGGTCGGCTCCGTCAAGTCAGCTCACTGCGCGGGCGCGGGCGCGGCGGGTGCGGCGGGCGTGGGCGTCCCGACCGGGGGCGTCGGCGCGACGGGGGGGGCCATCGGATCGGCGAGATTGGAAGGATGCCCGTTCGCGGTGTCCGCGGCCTTCTGCATCGCGAGCCAGTTGTCGCGCGACTTCGACACGTTCGCGCGGCTCGCGTCGGCGCGGGTCTTCGCGCTGGCGGTGCGCTTGCCGCGCTCCTGCTCCTGGCCCGGGAACCACTCGTACTTGATGTTCTGCGGCGCGATGTTCGAGCGCTGCGCGAGCGAGGACTTCGCGACCTCGAAGCGCGCCTCCTGCCAGTACATGTTCTCCTGGGTGAACCGCCAGTAGACCCGGAGGTAGTCGCGATACGCCTGCAGGTACTGCACGTGCGCGCGGCCGGCCTTCTCGAGGTTCTCGGCGACGTTGAGATCCTTGGTCGCCGTGTTGATCTTGTTCGTGTCGGCCGACTTCTGCGCGCTCTGCTTCTGCGTGATCGCGGTCTCGACGCCGATGTGGAGCGTCCGGAGCCCGTTCTGCGAGACCGTGAGCTGGGTGGTCGAGTCGTTGACGTCGGCCTCGGCCTTCGCGTTCTCCATCTTCGCGATCGACCACGCCTGCTGGCTGTCGACGACGGCCTGCTTCTGCGCGAGCGGAATCTGCGCGATGTACATGTCGTCGAAGTGTCGGCCGAGCGGCCCCGGCGGCGTGTCCGTCGCCCCGCAGCCAGCGCCGAGCATCAACGCCGCGGTGAGCGTCGTCGACGCGAGGATCTTCGAAAGAGCACCCATGGATTCACGCATAGATTGAGGGGCAGCCTACTACGGGGCGTGATCGCGAGCTACCATCTGGTGCGATGTCCGCGCTCCTCGCAGTCGATGTCGGCAACACGAACACCGTGCTCGGAGTTTTCCGAGACGGTGCGCTCGTCGCCCACTGGCGGATCCAGACCATCGCCGGGCGAACCTCCGACGAGTACGCGGTCCTGCTCAAGACGATGCTCGACCTCGAGGGCTTCGCCCTGGAGGGAATCGATGCCGGGATCATCTCCAGCGTCGTGCCCCCGGTCGTGTTCGGGATCCAGCAGTTCTTCAAGCGCTACGTCGGCGGCCCGGCGCTGGTCGTCGGCCCCGGGATCAAGACCGGCATGCCGATCCTGTACGAGAACCCGCGCGAGGTCGGCGCCGATCGCATCGTCAACGCGGTCGCCGCGTTCGACATGTTTGGCGAGGGTTGCATCGTCGTCGATTTCGGCACCGCCACGACGTGGGACGTCGTGTCGCCGCGGGGCGAGTATCTCGGCGGCGTGATCGCGCCGGGCATCCAGATCAGCGCCGAGGCGCTCTACGAGCACGCCGCGAAGCTGCCACGCGTCGAGCTCGCGCGTCCGGGCAAGGTCGTCGCCCGCAACACCATCGCCTCGATGCAGGCGGGCCTCGTCTATGGCTACGCCGGGATGGTCGATGCGCTGGTCACGCGGATCCGCGCCGAGGTCGACTTCAGCGCGCGCTGCATCGCGACCGGCGGCCTTGCCCCGCTGATCGCGACCGAGGCCAAGACCATCGAGTCGACCGACGAGCTCCTCACCCTCAAGGGCCTCCACATCCTCTATCACCGCAACGTCGAGGCTCCCAGATGAACCACACGCCTCTCGAGCTCGCGGCGCTGTCGACCGCCGCCCAGCGCGCCGTCGCCGCCGGCCCCACCCGCGCGATGGCCGCGCGCGGCGCGTTGCCGCTGCCCCCGGCCGACCAGCTCGCCGTGCTCTACCAGCTGTCGCTCGACGGCGAGGTGACGATCGCCAACGCCGCGCGCGCCACCGCGACC
>JAPLLF010000642.1 GCA_026387715.1 Pseudomonadota bacterium | reverse complement strand
GAACCTCGACGACCTCGGCGACCACCGGCCGGGCCAGCAGGCCGCTGCCAGCCGCGGGGCGGTCTTCCCGCTCGTCGAGGCCGGCTTCACCAAGGCCGACGTGCGCGCCGCCTCGCAGAAGCTCGGGCTCCGCACGTGGGACAAGCCGCAGCTGGCGTGCCTGTCGTCCCGGTTCCCCTACGGCACGCAGATCACCTCGGATCGCCTGCGGCGCGTCGACGCGTTCGAGGACGGCCTGCGCACGCTCGGCCTGCGCCAGCTCCGCGTGCGCTTCCACGACGCGATCGCGCGCATCGAGGTCGACGTCGCGGAGCTGCCGCGCGCCTTCGAGCTCCGGCAGGAGATCGACGCGCTCGGCAAGCAGCTCGGCTTCACGTACGTCGCGCTCGATCTCGCCGGCTTCCGCTCGGGCTCCCTCAACGAGGTCCTCCCGCAGGAGCAGCTGATCGCGCTCCGCCGCAAGCCCGCGTCGTGAGCCGCGCGCTCGCCGCCGCCGTCTCGCTCACCCTGATCGCGTCCCTGATCGCATCGACGGCGGACGCCGATCCGGGCGCGAAGAAGGACCGCGATCGCGCCGGCAAGACGACGGACCATGCGGCGCCGCCCAAGCTCGGCCAGAAGCCCGCGCGGCTCGTGAACCTCTACAACACGTGGACCGACGAATGGCTCGCGGTCGATCCCAAGGCGCCGCCACGTGGCGCCCAGGTCGATCGCTTCCTCCGGGACCATTACACCAACGCGCCGCTCGCCGGCATTGAGCCTCGCCTCGTCGACATCGTCGTGTCGGCCGCCGTCCACTTCCAGCGCGACACCGTGATGGTCGTGTCGGCGTTCCGGCACCCGAAATACAACCTGCTGCTCCGCAAGAAGGGGCACCAGGTCGCGCGCGACAGCCACCACAGCAAGGGCGACGCGATCGACTTCTTCTTGCCGCGCGTGTCGACCAACCAGCTCCACAAGTGGGCGATCGATCAGAAGATCGGCGGCGTCGGGATCTACCTGGACAGCGGCTTCGTCCACATGGACACCGGCCCCGTCAGGCGTTGGTCGGGCGAGTAGTCGCTACACTGCCCGCATGGGCCTTTCCGTGTCGGCGTGGGTCGCCATCGCACTCCTCGCGTTCCTGATCGTCGTCGCGATCTACGACGTCACGCAGACGCGCCGCGCCATCCTGCGCAACTTCCCGATCGTCGGCCACTTCCGCTACATGCTCGAAACCGTCGGTCCCGAGCTGCGCCAGTACATCGTCACCGGCAACGACGAGGAGCGCCCGTTCACCCGCGATCAGCGCCGCTGGGTGTACTCGTCGTCGAAGAAGGAGAACAACTACTTCGGCTTCGGCACCGACAACGATCCGACCCGGCCGGGCTACATCCTGATCCGGCACAGCGCGTTCCCCGTGCAGGCGCCGCACGCCGGCGAGCCCGGCTACGATCCCGCGTACAAGGTCACCCCGATGCGCGTGCTCGGCGGCTATCGCAAGCGCAAGCACGCGTTCCGCCCGGGCTCGATCGTCAACGTGTCGGCGATGAGCTACGGCTCGCTGTCGGGGCCCGCCGTCGAGGCGATCAACCGCGGCGTCGCGCTGGCCGGGGCGCTGCAGAACACCGGCGAGGGTGGGATCTCGGATCATCACCGGCGGGGCGGCGATCTCATCTGGCAGATCGGGACCGGCTACTTCGGGTGCCGCGACGAGCGCGGCGGGTTCTCCCTCGACCGCTTCCTCGAGTCGGTCGCCACCGCCAAGGTGAAGGCGATCGAGATCAAGCTCTCGCAAGGTGCCAAGCCAGGGCTCGGCGGCGTGTTGCCTGCTGCCAAGATCACGCCGGAGATCGCCGCGATCCGCGGCATCCCGATGGGCAAGGACTGCATCTCGCCCGCGGCCCACGCCGCGTTCTCCGACGTGTCGAGCATGCTCGACTTCATCGAGCAGCTCGCCGACGCGACCGGGCTCCCGGTCGGGATCAAGAGCGCGGTCGGGGACATGTCGTTCTGGCAGGAGCTCGCCCGGCAGATCGACGTCAGCAAGCGCGCGCCCGACTTCATCACGATCGACGGTGGCGAGGGTGGCACCGGGGCGGCGCCGCTGGTGTTCACCGATCACGTGTCGCTGCCGTTCAAGCTCGGGTTCACCGAGGTCTACAAGACGCTCGCGCAGCGGGGCGTCGCCGAGCAGGTGGTGTTCATCGGCTCCGGCAAGCTGGGGTTCCCCGAGTCCGGGCTGCTCGCGCTCGCGCTCGGCTGCGACATGATCAACGTCGCCCGGGAGGCGATGCTCGCGATCGGCTGCATCCAGGCGCAGCGCTGCCACACCGGGCACTGCCCGACCGGCGTCGCGACCCAGAACCGCTGGCTCGTGCGCGGCCTCGATCCGACGAACAAGTCGGCCCGACTCGCGAACTACCTGATGACGCTGCGCAAGGATCTGATGCAGCTCGCGAACGCCTGCGGCAAGGCGCATCCCGCGCTGGTGCCGCTCGACGCTCTCGAGATCGTCGACGGTGACACGAGCACGCGGAGCGCCCGGGCCGCCTACGGCTACGAGGCCGCGTGGGGGCTCCCGCCCGCCGACGAGATCGCGTTGCACCGCGCGTCGATCTCGTAGGAATCGTGTAGGGTCCGCCAGATATGGCAACCGACGTGCTCGTGTGGCTCGACATGGAGATCGACGCGATCCTCGCGGCGATGGACGACTGGAACAAGAAGCACCACGGCGGCTCGGGGCTGGTCGACCGCGTCCGTGCGTCGACGATCGACACGGCCACCGCCGAGGCCCAGACCCTCGCGTTCATCGACGCCCACGTCGGCGCGAAGGACCGCCCCGTGCTGTGCGGCAACTCGATCCACCAGGATCGCCGGTTCGTGCAGCGGTACATGCCCGCGCTCGAGAAGCGCCTCCACTACCGCATGGTCGACGTGTCGTCGATCAAGGAGCTCGCGCGCCGCTGGTACCCGGCCGTGCTCGAGAAGCAGCCGAAGAAGAAGGACGCCCACCGCGCCCTCGATGACATCCGCGAGTCGATCGACGAGCTGCGGTTCTATCGGGCCCACGTGTTCGCCCAGCCGGCCACTGCACCCGCATCCGCCGGCTAGGCCGCTAGCCACCCCCCGCAACCGCGCGTGTGCAGGGGTGATCGGCGCTCGCGAGCGCCGGCACGGGCGTTGCTCGGTCCTCCGATCATGCGCCCCGCCCTGTTCGCCACCGCCGCCCTGGTCGCCTCGTCCCTGCTCGCCTGTAGCGACGGCCCCGTCGCCGATGCCAGCGACCCGGAGGACGCGATCGCGGTCGACGACAGCAAGGCCGACAACTACTTCTCGGCCTCCGCGCAGGAGTACGTCCTCGAAGGGCGCACCTCGGTGACCCTCGATCCCGCGATGGCGACCGCGTCCGCCGCGGCCCGCATGGCCGCCGCCAAGAAGCTGATCTCCGAGAAGCAGATCGCCACCGCCTGGTTCGTCACCCAGTACCTCGTCGACAAGGAAGAGGAAGACGCCAACCACGCGTTCGGTGGGTTCGGCGGCATGGCCAAGGGCGGCATGTGGAGCGACCTCGGCGTCACCGAACGCGCCGACAAGATCACCTACGACTTCACGTTCAAGCAGATCGCCGCGGGCGGCAAGAACCTCCTCTCCAAGCTGCCGATCAAGACCGTCGGCGGCAAGCAGCAGTTCGACCTCGAGGTCGGCAAGCCGACGAACGCCGAGCTCGGCATGCTCGAGACCAACGACGAGTGGTACCGCCAGGCGCCGTGGGACGGCTGGGATCCGGCCACGGTCCCCGCCGACAAGAAGGAGACCCTGACGTTCACCGTGTCGAAGGAGAAGGCGTCGTCCGACGCGTTCTACGACATGAAGAAGATGACCGCCGACGGCAAGCTCGACATCGACGTCTACTTCGGCTGGGACTATCACAGCGACTACCACCTCAAGCACAGCAAGCAGTTCTTCACCTGGCTCAAGGACCAGGGCTTCAAGGCCCCCTCGACCAGCTGGGACACGCTGACGCGCACCTCGGGTGCGTTCACGCGCAAGGTCACGGCGGACGGCAAGGACGTCGCCGTCGAGGTCCGGATCTTCGTCGGCAAGCCGGGTGGCGACAGCGACCCGGACACCGCCGCGGGTGGCAAGCAGCTCGAGGACGACGTCCGCGTGTCGCTCAAGACCCGCGACGTCGTCGTGTACTCGGGGCACTCCGGGCCGTTCTACGGCTTCGCGCTCGCGAACTGGAAGAAGACCGACGAAGGTGACCTCGACGACGCCGACATCCGCAGCATGGACCTCGCGGACAAGTACCAGGTCGTGCTCGCCGAGGGTTGCGACACGTACCAGATCGGCGAGGCCTTCCTCGAGAACCCCGCGAAGGCCGGCAAGAACATCAACGTCATCACGACGACGTCGTTCTCCAACGCGTCGACGCCCGCCGCGGTCGAGGACTTCCTCTCGGCGCTCCTCGCTCGCGACAGCCTGCAGCGCCTCCGCCCGCAGAGCCAGCTGAACCTGCTGACCAAGCTCGACAGCGAGAGCGCCTACTACGGCTTCCACACGATGTACGGCATCCACGGCATCGACGAGGACCCCAAGCTCCACCCGTTCGCGAAGGCGTCGAAGATGGGCACGTCGTGCTCGGCCAACGCCGATTGCGGCGGCCCCGGGAACCTGTGCGTGTCGATGACCGGCGGCAAGAAGTGCACGGCGGCCTGCGCCGGCGACGGCGGCGGCGCCTGCGGCGCGGCGGTCAGCGGCTGGTCGTGCAAGTCGGTCGCGAGCTCGTCCTCCTCGACGATCTTCGGCCGCGCCTGCGCCCGCTGACGACCAAGTTGGCGCCGCGGGGCGTCATCGGCGTACAATTATTTCAACGTGACGAAATCACTGGTGATGGTCATGGCCGGCGGGAAAGGGTCCCGCCTCGGCCCACTCACGATCCACCGTAGCAAGCCGGGCGTCCCGTTCGCCGGGCGTTACCGGATCATCGATTTCGTGCTCTCGAACTTCGTCAATTCGGGATACCGACGCATCTACGTCCTGACGCAGTACATGTCGTCGTCGCTGATCAAGCACCTGTCGCGCAACTGGCGGCTCTCGGGCTTCGGCGAGTACATCGAGGTCGTCCCCGCGCAGATGCGCATCGGCGAGTTCTGGTACCGCGGCACCGCCGATGCCGTGTACCAGAACCTCAACCTGGTCCGCGATGCGCGCGCCGAGCACGTCGCCATCTTCGGCGGCGATCACATCTACAAGTTCGCCATCGATCAGATGGAAGCGCAGCACATCGACGCGCACGCCGACCTCACCGTCGCCGCGTATCCGGTCCCGACGGCCGAGGCCAGCGAGTTCGGGATCATCGACATCGACCGCGACGGCCGCATCGTCGGCTTCATCGAGAAGCCGAAGCACCCACCGGAGATGCCCGGCCGTCCGGGCTGGTCGCTGGTCTCGATGGGCAACTACTTCTTCCGGCGCGAGGTCCTCGAGCGCGTGCTCATGGAGCAGCCCAAGGGCAAGGGGCACGACTTCGGGCGCGACATCATCCCGCACCTCCTCGGGCAGAACGCGCGCGTGTTCGCGTACGACTTCACGACGAACCGGATCCCCGGCGAGCCCGAGGGCGCGGCGCCGTACTGGCGCGACGTCGGCACCCTCGAGAGCTACTTCACGTCCAACATGGAGCTGCGCGCGCGCGTGCCCGCGCTCGATCTCTACAACCGCCAGTGGCGGATCCGTAGCGCGCAACGTGACTACCCGCCCGCGCGGTTCGTCCGCGCCGGCGAGGGCGAGCCCAGCGTCGACATCGACGACAGCCTGATCTGTGAAGGCTCGATCGTCGCGTCGGCGAGCGTGCGCGAGACGGTCCTTGGGTACGACTGCTTCGTCCACTCGGGCGCCGAGGTGGTCGACTCGATCATCCTGTCCGGGTGCGACATCGGTCGCGGCGCCCAGCTCAAGCGCGTGATCCTCGACAAGAACTGCAAGATCGAGCCAGGTTGCACGATCGGCCACGACCCGGTCGCGGATCGCGAGCGCTTCCCGTTCGTCACCGAGAGCGGCATCGTGGTGGTGCCGAAGGGCACGATCGTCCCCGCGCGCGGCGCCTGCGTGCTCGCCAACGACGTCGCCGATCTGCTCGCGAACGAACCCGAGTTGCTCCGCGAGATGCGCGACGGCAGCTACGTGGTGTCCCAGGCATCCCGCCACAGCTACGAGTCCGCTGGTCCGCGCTTCAAGAAGTTCTCGGGTACTGGCGGCGACTCGGAGTGACGCGCGAGCGCTCCCCATGACCACGCGTGTCCTGCATGTCGCGAGCGAGCTCGCCCCGTTCGCGATGTCGGGGGGCCTCGCCGACGTGCTCGCGGGCTTGCCGGCGGCGCTCGCCGAGAGCCATGGCCTGCCGACCGCGATCGTCGTGCCGATGTACCGTGGCGTCCGCGCGCGCCTCGCGGCCGCGAACATCGCCGTCGACGACGGCCTCGCGATCGAGCTCGCGCTCGGACCTCATCGCTTCGCCGCATCGGTGCGGACGTCGACGATCGGACGCGTGCGGGTCGGCTGGGTCGATTGTCCGCCGCTGTACGATCGCGACGGCACCCTGTACGGGCCGAGCGGCACCGCGGAGTTACCAGTCAACCACCTCCGGTTCGGCGCGCTCGGCAAGGCCGCGCTGATCGCCGGCCCGGAGCTGCTCGGCGGCCGCTTCGACGTCCTGCACGTGCTCGACTGGCAGGGCTCGGCGGCGGCCATCTACGCCCGGTACTTCTCCGAGGGCCGACCGCCGACGATCATCCAGACCGTCCACAACCTCGCCTACCGCGGCATCTATCCGAAGGCCGCGATCGCCGACCTCGGGTTTCCGTGGGACGCGTTCACGCCCGACAAGCTCGAGTTCTGGGATCAGCTCTGTCTGCTCAAGGGCGGCATGGCGGTGGCCGACGCGGTCACCACCGTCAGCCCGAGCTACGCGCGAGAGATCATCACGAGCGAACGCGGCGAGGCGCTCGACGGGTTCCTGCGCTGGGACGTCCGCCGGCTCGTCGGCATCGTCAACGGCATCGACGTGCGCGCCTGGGACCCGGCGGTCGATCCGGTGCTGGCGGCGCCGTTCTCGGCGACCGATCCGCGGAACAAGGCGCGGTGCCGCGAGGCCCTCGGCGGCGAGATGGGCTTGCGGGTCGACGACGGTGCGCCGCTGATCGGCGTCGTCGCCCGGATGACCGACCAGAAGGGCCTCGACCTCGTCGCCGAGATCGCGCCCGAGCTCCATCGCCTCGGCGCTCGCATGGTCGTGCTCGGCTCGGGCGACCCGGCCCTCGAGTCCCGGTTTCGCTACCTCGCCGACACCTTCCGCGATCACGTCGCGGTGCGCATCGGGTTCGATCTCGACCTGGCGCGGCGGATCTACGCGGGCAGCGACCTGTTCGTGATGCCATCGCGCTTCGAGCCCTGCGGTCTCGGACAGCTCTACGCGATGCGCTACGGCGCCATCCCCGTCGTGCACGCCGTCGGTGGCCTGCGCGACACCGTGCTCGACCCGGGGGACGACGACCTCGCGCGGGGCCGCGGGACCGGCATCCGGTTCGACGCGGCGACGCCCGCGTTCTTGCTCCGTGCGCTCGAGCGCGGGATCGCGCTGTACCGGCGGCCGGCAGCGTGGACGGCGCTCCAGCGCGCCGCGATGCAGCGGGACTCGTCGTGGACCGCGTCGGCGCAACTCTACCTCCAGCTGTATCGCTCGCTCGCACCGTCGCGGTGAGCTGGTGCGCTCACCGTCGCAGAACGGTGTCGGCCGTCCGCACGGCGGACACCAGCGTCCGATCATCCGGACACACGGTCCGCCACTCCGGACACTTGGTCCGACGCTCCGGACACCAGGGTCCGACACTCCGGACACGAACGTCCGTCACTCCGGACGGTGATGTCCGCCTCGCGGACCCCTGTCGATCCATCGACACCCCCTGGAATTTTCCGCGGCGGGTTCGTGAACCCACAGGCAAAAACGCCCTGTCAACAAGTGCCCTGCACGAGTGGGTTATTCACAAGCGAAAATCAGCTAACCGCCTGAATCGAAAGGCGGGAGGTCCGACGGTGGACCACGTGTGAATAACCTGTGATCCTGGAGCCTCCGGAGTGATCGGGAGCGCCGATACTTCAATAACTTGGCCGTGTCATCGTCGAGGTATCACAGACACCTACAGACGTGAGCTGCCCTACGCTGAGCGGATTTCAGTGACCGCTGCCGCGCGTCACGGATTCACTGAGCAGACGGCAGGACTCGGCATCCTTCTTGTCGCAGCTGCGCCGCAGGAGCGTCTTGGCGCGCGCTGGATCGCCGGGAAGCAGCAGCGCACCCAGCGTGCGGCAGGACACCACCTCTGCGAGCTGGCAGCCCTTGTCGAGCCAGACCGTGGCCGCGGCGGCCCCCTTGGGAAGGCCCCGGGTGCCATCGAGGTAGGCGAGCCCGATCTGCCGACACGCGCTGCCCTCACCCTGGTCGCAGCCCTGCTGGTAGTGCGCGTTCGCACGGGACCAGTGGGTCGGATCGGTCGCGGCGAGGACCGCCTCGACGTCGCCGGCGTTGGTACAGCCAAACGGTGCCTTCAGCGTACACGCGGTCGCGAGCGCGGCGGCCGCCCGCGCCAGGTCCGCAGGCACCCCTCGCCCCTCGCGCAAGGTCAGGCCGAGGTTCCGGCACGCCAACCCCAGACCGCCGTCGCACGCCTTCTGGTAGGTCAGGACGGCCTTGGCGGGTGCCTTGTCCACGCCGATGCCCTCGGCGAGCGCGAGCGCGTAGTGGTTGCACGCCGACATGTTGCCGGCCGTACAGGCGTCGCCGAACAGCTTCGCGGCGCGCCCCAGATCGCGCCCCACGCCGACCCCCTCGGAGTACATCACCCCGAGGCTGCGACAGGCCTCGAGATCGCCGGCCGCACACGCCTTGTCGTAGTGCGCCGCCAGGTTCGCGGTCGCGTCGCCGCTCGCGCTGCCGCTGCCGCTGCCGCTGCCCTTCGTCGCCGCCGGCTCGCTCGAGCTGGAGCATGCGGCCACGAGCGCGAGCACGACGATCGACTCCACGAGGCGAGGCACGCCCGGTTGGTATCACGCGCCGACGGCGTCGTGCACGAACTGGTACGGCCGCTCGGGGTTGCCCCGCGCGAACCCGCGATACGCGACGAGCACGACCGTCGCGACCACGATCGCGACGACGAGCCCGCGCCAGGTCGCGACGCGGTACACGACGTAGCCCGCGAGCCCGGCGACGATCGCGAGGTACGGCACGATCCCCAGCACGCCGCCGACGCCCAGCGCGCGGCCGAGGTTCGGCGCGACGCGATCGTCGGCGAGCAGCCGGAACGTCACGTCGTACAGCGGATGCTGGATGCTGTCGGGCCAGTACGGGAACGTCGCCGACGACAACGTGTAGATCGCGATCCCGACGAGCACCGTGCCCGCGAGCACGCCGAGCAGCCACGGGCGCTCGCGACAGGCCTGCAGCTGGGCCGCGATCGCCGGCAGCAGGAACGGCAACATCGCCGTCACGTAGCGAGGACCGACCTCCCAGCCGCCACGCCAGAAGTTGATCGACGAGATGAACAGGAGGTAGATGGCCACGATCGCCAGGCACGTGATCGCGAGGCTACGCGCCCGCCGCATCAGCCAGTACGCCCCCGGGATCGCGAGCAGGAACCAGGGCGCGAGCGTGACGAGGCCGTTGTCGGCGGAGATCATCGATCCGGCGAACGCGTCCCAGCGCAGCTTCGTGATCCCGAGGAAGCCCTGCTGGTGATACATCGCGAACGTCGTCGACGCGTCGTAGCCGGTCTTCCACGGGCTGCCGAAGCAGATCGCGTGATAGGTCAAGAGCACCGCGATCGGGATCCCCGCGAAGCCGAGTGCGATGCCGGTGTAGCGCGCGAGCCGGGGGAGATCGCGGCGCAGGGTCACCACGACGTAGATCGCCACGGGCACGGCGGCGAACACCGCCTGGTAGTCCACGAGCGGCGCCGCGCCGACGAGGAACCCCGCGGCCGCGACGGCCCGCCAGCCACGCGCCCTGCCCGCCGGCTCGACGACGTCGACCAGCAGCATCCACGCGCTGGCGATGCACACGGCGCCGAGCTGGTGCGAGTAATAGAGCAGCGAGTACGTCATCGCCATCGAGCCGAGCGCGTAGCCGACGACGACGAGCTTGCGGATCCACGGATCGGGCGCGAACCGCTCGAGGAACCCGTAGAGGAGCACGAGGAACAGCAGCGTCGGGATCACCCCGGTCGCGACGCGACAGATCCACATCGACGTCGCGAGGTCATCCGCGGGCAGCCCCGCGAGCCGCGCGACCGCGTAGGCCGGCGCCGCGAGCAGCGAGCTGCCCGGCGACTTGTTGGAGTACTTGTGATCCCCGTGGGGCGACACGTCGGCGGTCGACCCCCAGCGGCTCACCCCGCGATCGATGGCGAACGTGTGGTCGTCGACCATCGCCTTGACGAGGTAGACGCGCGGCAGCTCGTTCGCGCTCGTGATCTTGGGAAAGTACGGGAACAGATACAGATACGCGCACGCGATGGCGACGAGCCAGCCATGTCTGCCGAGCCACGCGCGCATGCGACGCGAACGTGGTACCACCGAATCCGCCCGCGGTGACTGAGGTTAGCTATCGCTCGACGAAAGACGGCGCGATCGACGATCTGCGGCGCACGTTCGCGATGGCGACCGGCGGCGCCCTCGCCTTCGCGCCCGTCGAATACGTGCTGTCGCTCGTGGCCTACCAGGGCGACCTGTCGCTCGGGGCGAAGCTGCGGTTCGTCGCGCTCGACGCGACGCTGTCGATCTTCCTGTGCGTCCTGCTGACCCTCGGGCTCGGCGCGATCACCGCCGGGTCCCGCCTGGTGCGCGCCGGGCTGTACGGGCCCGAGACAGGCCGCGCGCGCGGCTGGTTCGACGCGCGGCGCCCGATCGACGGGGTCCGGCCGGGCGTCCCCGTCGCGTGGGCCGTCATCGCGACCGGCGGATGCCTCGCGCTCGTCCTGCAGCGGTTCGCGGCGTGGGCGATCGAGCACTTCAAGGAGCCGCAGCTCACCGCCGTGCTCGTCGCGATCGGCGGGCTCGCCGCCATCGCCGTCGCCGCGCCGCTGTGCCGCGCGCTCATGCTCGGCTGTCGTGCGGCCGCGGTCGGGCTCGCGCCGATGTTCGGGATCGTCAACCCGCTGGGGCGCTGGCGCGCGATGGGGCTGGCGATCGCCGGGCTCGTGGGCGCGAGCCTCGCCGCCACCTGGTTCGTGCTGCCACAGAGCCGCTCGGTCCTGCCGGTGCGCCTCGCGATCTCGGCGGTCGTGATCGCGCTCGGCATGGGCCTCGGGGCGCGCTACTTCGCGACCCATCGTCGCCGCCGGTTGTCTCGACCGGCCGCGATGGGCGGCGCCCTCGCGATGACGGCGTTCATGACGGTCACGCTCGTGTGGTGGGGCGCCGACCTCGAGACCCGCTACATCGTGACCCCGCAGACCGCGCTCGATCGCCTGGTCGACGTCGTCCGGCTGGCGAACGACGTCGATCGCGACGGCTTCGGCTCGCTGCTCGGCGAGAACGACTGCGGCCCGTTCGATCGCGCGATCTATCCCGACGCGCCCGACCTCCCGGACGACGGCATCGATCAGAACT
>JAPLLF010000230.1 GCA_026387715.1 Pseudomonadota bacterium | reverse complement strand
GTTGGTGGTGACGACCCATATAGCGAGGGGCGTGCCGAGATCCGGGCGATCGAACCCGAGCGATTCCGATGAGTTGCGATCAGGCGGCTGATCGGCTCGCCAGGTCACTCGCGTTCCCGTGGCGACTGTCGTTCCCCTTTCGCTGCCCGCTGCGCAGGTTCGCGGCATCATCGCTGTGATGGCCAAGCGCAACGCTCGAGGGCCGACGCTCGTCGACGTTCTAGAAAACCCCGACGACCTCGCGCTCCGCATGGTGTGGGCGGACGCGCTCCAGCAGCAAGGGGACGTGCGTGGCGAGCTGGCGGCGATCCAGCTCGCAGGGCGCACGACCTACGAGGCGTGGATGCGCGAGCACGAGCTCGTCACCCAGCACGGCAAGGAATGGGCGGGAGCCATCGGTCACTACTTCGGGCGTCGGGTCTACGAGGGTGGGTTGTTCGCGGGCGGTGTGCCGGTCTACGGGTTCGATCCCGATCCGGACAACCTGAAAGGCGTCCCGGGCGCGTCGTTCGATGATCCCGCGTGGCGCGCGGTGACGACGATGACCGGCCTCGAGGATGGCAAGCGTATTCTCGACGAGCCGCACGTGCCGATCCGGCGCCTGCGCGAGGTCTGGGAGCATGACGCGATCGAGCTCCTCGAGAACTACGCGCGCAAGCCGCTCTCGCGGGTCGTCGAGCTCGGGATCAGGCCGCAGGGCGATGGCTCGGCGAGGACGAAGCTGATCGCCGGCTGCAAGGCGCTGCCGAACCTACGTACGTTGACGATCTGTGGCCCGCGGCCGCACCTCGCAAAGGTGCTCGTTGGCTCGCCCGTCCTGAAGCGCATCGAGCGCCTCGGCATCGAGGACCTCGATCGGTTCACCAGTGACACCGCCAGCAAGCTGGTCGATGCCGCGGTCGCGAGTCGCGGTGCACTGCGCGAGGTTGTCCTCCGCTTCTCCGAGTACGCGAAGGATCTCGGCTGGCAGGTGACGCTCCGCCGCGACGAGCCGGGACCCTTCACGCACGTGATCGCGTGGTGGCGGAGATCGGAGAAAGCGCGGGCGCCGAAGGACCTCGCCGATGACTGCATTCGCATCCTGAACCGGGTCGATCGCAGCAAGGTGCGCTCGCTGTCGATCGAGGTCGGGAAGTCGATGCGCTTCCCGAGCGACAGCCTCCGGACTCTCGCCGAGCAGCTCGCGGAGATGCCGCTCGAGCATTGCGTTGTCCCGTGGCAAGCCACCCGGCTGAAGGCCGCCGCCGCGGGAGAGCAGCGGTGGAAGCTCGAGCTCGGCCTCTGCGAGACGCTCGGCCGGATCGGCGACGCATGGAAGGTGCTTGGCCCTGACCTCGGTGTCCCGTGGGACGCGATGTCTGCCGACGGTCGCGGCACGCCGGCGCTCGGCAAGAACCCAGTCGCGACGTTGAAGAAACGTGCGAAAGGGAAGCTGCGCCACGGCTTGTCGCTCGTCCGCACGGGATCGAGCGATGCGATCACGCTCCGACGCCACTCCTGGGTCACTGGAACGTTCACGACCGCGCGGACGCCGCGCGAGCTGGCAACGTGGTTCGCGGGAGCCGTGGCGAAGCTCGCGCCGGAGGGCCTGGCCGCGTGCGGGCTCGCCGAGAACGTCGACGAGATCAACGCGTTCGACCTCGAAACCTATGGGTCGGTGGATGCCGGCTGGGTGGTCGCACTGCCGGTCGTCGTCTCGCGCGGGCTGACCCCCACGCACCTGGCGAAGCTTGGCGCGATCCCGATCGCGTCACCCGATCCCACGCGCCTCGTGTTCACGATCGGCGACGATCCCTCCGCGGTCGACGACAAGCGCGCGCGTGCCTTCGCTGCCACGCTGGTCGAGGTCCTCGACGAGGTGCGCGCTGCGAAGGTACCGAAGTGGTTCGCGGCGCTCGTGCGCAAGCAGGTCGCGCCGATCGCGAAGCGCCTGAAGTTCGAGAAGACCTCCGATCGCCCACTGCGTTTCGTCTGGTCGCGGGGCAAGCGGTTCCTCCGCGTTCGTCTCGATGACACCCGTGGCTCGTGGCACGTGCAGGTCGAGACCACCCGTTCGGTCGACGAAACGTTAGACACAGCTCACATGCGGGTGCCGTGGAACTTGGCGCCCGTGGGCAGCGTGGCAGCGGCGCCGGCGTAGGTCAGGTCGCCGGCCCAGGTGCCGGTCTGGATGTCGTCCATCTTGCCGTCGCGGTTCTTGTCGACGCCGCGAGCGACACCGGAGATGGCCATCTCGATGGCGGAGCTGTCGAGGTTGTTGATCTGGTTGTAGATGAGGGTGCTGCCGGCGGTCAGGCCGTGGTCACAGGCGGACTCGAAGGTGGAGGGCGAGCCGATGCCGACGGCGTCGAAGACCTTCTGGCCGACGGAGGCGCAGTCGATGGCGTTGTGGAGGACGTCGCTGAGGTTGGCAGCGGACGGATCGATCATCGGGATGACGACCTCGTCGAGGCCGATGCGGAGGGCGCGGCCGTAGGACATCGGGATCTTGTGGCTGGCGATGGTGATCTTGCCGGTGGGCTCGAGGCCGACGGCGACACCCTCGGCCTTGATGTCGGTCATGGCGTAGTCGGCGAACGGGAAGTCGAGCTCGGTCTGGTCGACCTTGAAGTGGAGGCCGTTGACGGTGTGGGTGGCCATGCCGCTGGCGGCGATGTCGAGGGTGCCGATGGTGCCGAAGTGCTTGGTGATCTGACCGAAGCCGTCGCCGATGGCGACGACCTTGGTGACGAGGTCAGGGGCCCAGTCGAGGAGGCGGTCGTTGAGGTAGCCAGCGACGAAGGGGATGGAGCCGGCGAGGGTGTTCTTGATCGAGCCGTCGGGGAGGGCGGCGACGAGCTTCTCGACGATGAAGCGGGTGGGGTCGTCGCCGTCGTCGGTGGCGGCGATGAAGATGTTGACGACCTGGCCGGCGGTGCCGGGCATGTTGGTGGCGAGGTCGAACTCGCTGGTCATGGCGAACTTGCCGGTGGCGGTCAGCGGGACGGGCAGGTCGTCCGGGGGAACCGTGGTGGTGTCGTCGGG
>JAPLLF010000139.1 GCA_026387715.1 Pseudomonadota bacterium | reverse complement strand
TCGCGCTCGATCGCGCGCAGCTCGTCGCCGCTGCGCGCCTGCGCGGCTTGGACGTCCTTGCGCTTCCAGAACCGGGCGACCGCCTTGGCGAACCGCTCGTCGTTGCGCGCGTCCTCGGGGACGTTGCCGAGCACGGACCACGCGACCTCGGCCGCCTTCACCGTGACGCTCGCCTTGGCGAACTCGAAGGTCTCGACGAGACCTTCGACCTCGCGGAGGAGCTGCGCCTTCTCGGCGCGGCGACGCTTCACGTCGTCGGGGACGGTCGGCGTCTGCTTCGCGCGCTCGGCCTCCTGGATCTCGCGGACGATCTTGTGCGCCTTCTGGCGGACCGCCTTGTTCTTGGCCTTCTGGGCGACGTTCTCGAGCCGGTCGGCGTCGTCGAGCTTCTCGACGGCGGCGAGCCCGACCTCCTTGGAGGTGGTGTCGATCGCGAGCGCCCGCAGCACGTCGCCGTCGTCGATCCGCGCGACCGCGCCGGTGCGCAGCTCGGTCGCGATGTCGCGCTTGGCGAGCTCGGCCAGCGCCCGCGGATCGCGCAGCTCGCCGAACGCGCGCTTCTTGACCGCGGGCGTCTCCGCGCGCGCGACGACGTCGACCAGGGCGAGCTGATCACCGAGCTTGATCATCCCGGTGAGCGCCGCGCCGGCCTTCTCGGCGTCGCTGCCGCACGCGTGGGCCATCCACAGCTTGGCGGCGCGCTCGCCGGCGAAGTCTCGCAAGCTGCGCTCGGACTCCGCCGAAGCGAGGTCCGCGAGGACCTCCGCTTGATCGATCTTCTCCATCGCGAGGCGGCGCACGCCGATGTCGCGATCGTTACGAGCGATGGAAACGATGGTGGCAGCGTCGTCTGCGGTCAAAGCCCGGACGGCTTCGGTGCGAACGCGGACGTCGCTGTGGCGGTATTTGGGGCGAAAAAAGTCGGCGATGCCCATGCGGCGCGGAGACTAGCAGCAAAGATCGAGCAGCGCGCCGACGATGTCCGACAGCTTGTAGTCGGCGGGTGTGAACACGCGCGAAACGCCACGCCGCAGGAGCTCGGCGTGATCGTGCGCCGGCACGGTCCCGCCGATGACGACCGGGATGTCGCCACCGCCGCGCGCGCGCAGCTCGTCGACGACGGCGCTCGCGAGCTCGAGGTGCGAGCCGGACAGGATCGACAGCCCGACGAGATCGACGGCCTCCTGGACGGCGGTCTGCGCGATCGCCGCGGCCGACACCCGGATCCCCGCGTAGATCACCTCGAACCCGGCGTCGCGCGCCGCCACCGCGATCACCTCGGCGCCGTTGCTGTGACCGTCGAGGCCCGGCTTGCCCACGAGCAGGCGTGGCCGCCGCCCGGTCGCGTCGACCCGCGCCAGGACGCGGGTCCGCAGCGCCTGCCAGTCGTCGCTGGCCCCGCCGATCGAGGCGCCCGCGATGCCGGTCTCGGCGCGGTACTCGCCCCACACGTCGCGCAGCGCCTGCGCCCACTCGCCGGTCGTCACGCGCGCGAGCGCGCACGCGATCGAGGCCTCCATGATCGGCGCCCCGCGCGTCGCGGCGTCGACGAGCGCGGCGACCGCGGCGGCCGCGCGGGCCGGATCCCGTCGGGCCCGCGTGGCGGCGACCGCGGCCCGCGCCGCGTCGCCCGCGGCGGGATCCGCATGGAACACCCCGCCGTCGCTGCCACCGACGAGCGGCGACGGCAGCGCCTCGACGTACTTGTTGACGCCGACGACGATCTGCTCGCCGCGCTCGATCCGGCCCATCCGCGCCGCCATCGAGCGCACCAGCTCCTTCTTGCAGTAGCCCGTGTCGATCGCGCCGGTGATGCCGCCCATCGCCTCGATCTTCGCGAGCTCCGCGGTCGCGCCGTCGACGAGCGCGGTGACCTTGGCCTCGATCACCGGGTTGCCGGTGAACAGATCGCCGTACTCCAGGAGGTCGGTCTCGAACGCCAGGACCTGCTGGAGGCGCAGCGACCACTGCTGGTCCCACGGCCGCGGCAGCGACAGGGCCTCGTTCCAGGTCGGCAGCTGCAACGCGCGACACCGCGCGTCCTTCGATAGCGTGACGCCGAGCGCCTCGATCAGGATGCGCCACGCGTTGTTCTCGGGCTGCTGCTCGGTGAGGCCGAGCGAGTTGACCTGCACGCCGTAGCGGAACTGCCGCAGCTTGGGATCGGTGACGCCGTAGCGCTCGCGACACAGCGCGTCCCACATGCGCGTGAACGCGCGCATCTTGCACATCTCCTCGACGAACCGCATGCCGGCGTTCACGAAGAACGACACGCGGCCGACGCACTGCTGGAACGCGGCGTCGTCGACGCGCTGCCGCGCGGCCACCCGATCGAGCACGCCCAGCGCGTCGGCGAGCGCGAACGCGAGCTCCTGCACCGGGGTCGCGCCAGCCTCCTGCAGGTGATAGCTGCACACGTTCGACGGGTTCCACTGCGGCATGTGCGCGACGCAGTACTCGTAGGACTCGGCGATCAGGTCGAGCGACGGCGCAGGCGGGAAGATGTAGGTGCCGCGCGCGAGGTACTCCTTGACGATGTCGTTCTGGATCGTGCCGCGCAGCGCGCGCTGATCCGTCCCGCGCTCGCGCGCGACGCCGACGTACAGCGCGAGCAGCCAGATCGCGGTGCCGTTGATCGTCATCGACGTGTTCATCTGGTCGAGCGGGATGCCCTCGAACAGCGCGTGCATGTCGTCGATCGAGGCGATCGGCACGCCGACCTTGCCGACCTCCGGCCGCGCGATCGCGTCGTCGGGATCGTAGCCACACTGGGTCGGCAGATCGAACGCGATCGACAGGCCGGTCTGCCCCGCGGCGAGGTTCTGGCGGTACAGCGCGTTGGACGCCTGCGCGCTCGAGTGTCCCGCGTAGGTCCGGAAGATCCACGGAGCGTCGGCCATGGCTAAGGATGTCGCCGACCCAGGCTCACCGCGAGCCCGGCGAACACGATTCCGGCGCCGACGTACGACCGCCAGGTCAGCGCGACCTCGCGCTCGAACAGCGCGTCGGTGACGAGCGCGACGATCGGGTACAGGAACACCAGCGTGCTCGTGACGATGAGGGTCGTCTTGGCGAGCAGCCAGAAGAACGCCAGGAACGCGATCACGGAGCCGACGAGCGCGAGGTAGACGAGCGCGACGGTCGGCAGCACCGGCAGCGGCGACGGGATCGGCTCGCCGGCGACGAGCGCCACGACCGCGAGCGCGACCGCCGTGACGCCGAGGAAGATCGTCGTCGCCACCACCCCGTGCACCGCCGCGGCGTGTCGCTTCATGATCATCGAGTAGATCGTCGCGACGATCACCGAGCCCTCGACGAGCGCGACCCCGATCGCCTGGCGCGCCGAGACGTCGAGCCGATCGAGGAACAGCACGATCACGCCGGCGAGCGAGATGCCGGCGCCGAGCAGGTGGGCCGGCGTGATGCGCTCCATCTTCGAGATCCACAGGAAGAGCGCGAGCACGAGCGGCTGGGTGCCGTAGACCACCGCCGCGATGCCACCCGAGATGGTCTCCTCGCCCGTGTACACGAGCAGGTAGCCCGCGGCGTCGAGCAGGCCCGCGAGCACGAGCCAGCTCCACTGGCGCCGATCGGGCCACGGTCGCAGCCGGAGCGCGATCGGCACGAGCACGAGCACCGCGAGCCCGAACCGCAGCGCGAGCGCGTCGTACGTCGGGTAGCCGCCGGGCCCGATGCACACGCGGATCGCGAACCACGTGGTGCCCCAGATCAGCGCGCACGCGGCGTACGCCAGAACCACGGCCCGCGACACCGGTGAACTGTCGCATTGTCGTGCCGCGATCGCAGCGGTATGGTCAGCGGATGCGCCGTATTGTTTTCGCCAGCCTCCTCGCCGTGTCGTCCCTGTCGGTCGCCGCGTGCAGCAAGTCGTCGACGTCGTCCGACAAGAGTGACAAGACCTCCCTCGCGACCGTGACCGTCGATCAGCTCGACACCATGCTCGCGTCGAACAACTGCCAGGCCGTCGACGCCAACGGCGACGGCACGCGCAAGAAGATGGGCGTCATCCCGGGCGCCGTGCTGCTCACCGATAACGACACGTTCGACGCCAAGCAGCTCCCGGCCGACAAGGCCAAGTCGCTCGTCTTCTACTGCGCCAACACCCACTGCGGCGCCTCCCACGAGGCCGCGGAGAAGGCGATCACCGCCGGCTACACGAACGTCAAGGTCCTCCCGGACGGCATCGCGGGCTGGGTCTCGGCTGGCAAGAAGGTCACGCAGATCTGAGCGCGATCTAGCGCGACCGCCGATCAGAACGGCGCGGCGCACGTGGAATCGACGTCGTTCCAGGCACCCGTGTACGCGTCGATGACGAGCCCCGGCCACAGCGGCACCAAGAGCGCCTGCAAGATCACGAGCCCGGCGCGCACGGTCGCGCGATTCGAGCACTGGTAGGTCTCGCCGGTCGTCGCGACGATCCGGATGTCGGCCGGCACGTCGACGCGCAACACGAGCGAGGCCGGCGTCGACGAGACCGGCTTACCACCGACGAAGATCGTGGCCGGCAGCGTCGAGCTCACGACCACCACCTGCGTCCGATTGGTGGACGTCGTCGCGCAGGCGGCGAGTGCCATGAGCGCGAGCGCTCTCATGGCCCCCCTCCCGAGATGCACGCCGCGACGTCCGGATCTCGGACGACCTGCGCGTGCGTGGAGAGATCGCGCGCCCACAACACGTCGAGGCTCGCGAGCGCGCCCTCGCAATCCGGGACGCGCGCCGCGGCGAGGATCCGACTGACGAGCTCGCTCCCGGTGCCGAGAAACGGCGCGCGCGATCCCGGGGCCGTCCACGGACGCACAGCGACGAGCGGCTCGACGTCGTCGCGCAAATGCTCGCCGAGCGCCGAGATCCCGGTGAGCAGCAGGCCCGCGAGGCCGGGAACCACGAGCAGCCCACCGACGAGAAACGGCGCGAACCCACCGTCCCGGATGGTCGCCGCGGCGATCAGCGCGCCGCCACCGGCGAGGGTCGCGTCGATGGCCACGGCACGCCCGCGCGCGCCGTGGGCTCCGACGCACCCGACCTGCAACATCGCCGCTACCGCGAGGATCCTCAGCACGAGGCGGTCAGCATACAACGCGCGTCGATGCCTAGGTCCTCGAGAAGCGCGGGCACATCGATCGACTTGAGGGCTAGGCGAGCGTGGCGCGGAGGCCATCGACGAGCGGCGTCTGCGCGACGACGCCGAACCGGTCGCGCAGGCGATCGACGTTCGCGCGTGACTTGAGGATCTCGCCGCCGCGCGCCGGGGCGTGGGCGATCGTGGAGGCGCCACCGCCGAGCGCCACGATGGTCTGCGCGAGCTCGAGCACGGTGATCTCGCGGCCGGTGCCCACGTTGGCGACCGTGCGCGTGTTGCCGTCGGCGACCGCGGCGAGCAGCGCGCGGACGACGTCGCCGACGTAGACGAAGTCGCGGGTCTGCGAGCCGTCGCCGAAGATCGTGAGCAGCGCGCCGGCCCGCGCGCGATCGGCGAAGATCGAGATCACGCCCGAGTACGGGCTGGTCGGATCCTGGCGAGGGCCGTACACGTTGAAGAACCGCAGCGCCGTGGTCGGCACGTTGTGGACGCTCGCGTAGTAGTCGAGCGCGAGCTCGCTGGCGTACTTGTCGATGCCGTAGGGTGAGACCGGTCGACACGGCGTGGTCTCGGCGACCGGCATCTCGGTGACGTCGCCGTAGACGGCGGCCGACGACGCGAACGCGACCTTGGAGACGTTGCACGCGCGCGCGTACTCGAGGACGTGCAGCGTGCCGCCGTAGTTGACGCTCATGTCGACGAGCGGGTTGGCGATCGAGGCGACGACCGAGACCTGCGCGGCGAGGTGCACGATGCGCTCGACGCGACCGTAGCGCGACGTGATCGGCTCGAGCGCGGCGAAGATCCCGTGCGCCACGTCGCAGGTGACGATCTCCAGCGCGGCGTGCGCACCGTCGAAGCGATGCTCGGGCGCCAGCCAGCGCGCGAGGTTCGCGCGCTTGCCGGTGCGGAAGTCGTCGAGCACGACGACCCGGTTGCCGGCCTCGATCAAGGCATCGACGGTGTGCGAGCCGATGAAGCCCGCGCCGCCGGTCACGACGACGATCGGTTTGTGGGAGGACACGCGTGGAGCTTACACGCGGTACCGTCCGCGCATGCACGCACGCGCCGTCCAGATCGAAGCCGTCGGGGGCCCCGAGGTCATGCAGCTCGTCGACATCGACGTCCCCGACCCGGGCCCCGGCGAGGTCCGGATCCGCCACCACGCGTGCGGCGTGAACCTCATCGACACCTACCATCGCAGCGGGCTCTACAAGATCGTGCTGCCCGCCATCCTCGGGACGGAGGGCGCCGGCGTCGTCGACGCGATCGGCCCGGGCGTCGAGCACCTCGCGGTCGGCGATCGCGTGGCCTACGCGGCGCGCTCGCCCGGCAGCTACGCGACCGCGCGCGTCGTGTCCGCGATCCCCGTCGTCAAGCTGCCCGATGCGATCGACTTCCACCAGGGCGCCGCGATGATGCTCAAGGGCCTCACGGTGCAGTACCTGCTGAACCGCACGCGCGTGACGCTCGCCAAGGGCGACTTCCTCGTCTGGCACGCCGCGGCGGGCGGCGTCGGGCTGATCGCGTGCCAGTGGGCGCGGGCGCTCGGCCTGCAGCTGATCGCGACCGCCGGCTCGGCCGCCAAGTGCGAGCTCGCGCTCGCGCACGGCGCCGCGTACGCCATCGACTATTCGAAGGAGGACATCGTCACGCGCGTGCGCGAGATCACCGGGGGGCGCGGCGTCGACGTGGTCTACGACTCGGTGGGCAAGGACACGTGGCACCGCTCGCTGAGCTGCCTCGCGCCGCTCGGCCTGCTCGTCAGCTTCGGCAACGCGTCGGGCCCGGTGCCGCCCGTCGATCTGCTCACGCTGTCGGCGAAGGGCTCGCTCTACGTGACGCGCCCGACGCTGTTCACCCACCTCGCGACGCGCGACGCCGCGCAGGCGATGGCCGACGACCTGTTCGCGATGGTCGCCAGCGGCCAGATCGCGATCGATCCGCCGCGCACGTACCGGCTCGACGACGTGGCCCAGGCGCACCGCGACCTCGAGGGCCGCGTGACGACGGGCGCCAGCGTGCTGCTCCCCGAGTGATACGATCGGGCGCATGAAGCGCGTCGTCGTGTTCGGGCTCCTCCTCGCGTGTAGCAACGATGGTGGCGGGACACCGTCGGATGGCATCGCCGACACCGTCGAGAAGTACTGCGCCAAGGCGTTCGAGTGCATGGCGACGTTCCCCGGGACGCCGGCGGCCTTCACGACCGCCTACGGCACGAGTACGACGACCTGCGTGACCCAGGCCGGCGCGCCCGCCGCGCTCCAGGACGCGATCGACGCCTCGGTCACCGCCGGTCGGATCACCTACGCCGCCGACAACGCCGTGGCGTGCAACGCCTTCCTGGCGAGCCTCCAGTGCGACGACAGCGCGATGGGGTTCTGGGGGCCGTACGCCCTGCCGACGGCGTGCGATCACGTGTTCGACGGCACGGTCAAGCTCGGCGACACGTGCACGCTGTGGACGAACGACGGCAGCACGGTCGAGCTCGACGTCGGTGACTGCGCCGCGCCGAACGAGTGCAGCCCCGACACGAGCACCTGCGTCCCGCCCGTGTGAGTCAGCTGTAGGCGAGCCGACCGAGCTGGCCGAGCAGCACGTCGAGGGCGACCTTGTTGTTGCCACCCTCGGGCACGATCAGATCCGCCCAGCGCTTCGACGGCTCGACGTACTCGAGGTGCATCGGCCGCACGGTCGCGTAGTACTGGTCGCGCACCGACTGGAAGCTGCGCCCGCGCTGCTCGAGATCGCGCCGGATGCGACGCATCAGCCGGATGTCGGCGTCGGTATCGACGAAGATCTTGATGTCCATGAGGTCGCGCAGCTCGGCCTCGACGAACACGAGGATGCCCTCGACGATGATCACCGGCGCCGGCTCGACGTGCCGGGTGGCGGTGCTGCGCGTGTGGTTCGCGAAGTCGTAGATCGGCACGTCGACGGCCTGGCCCTCGCGCAGCGCGCGCAGGTGCGTGGCGAGCAGCGAGGTCTCGAGCGACGACGGATGGTCGTAGTTCACGCCGATGCGCTCGTCGTGCGTGAGGTGCGACTGGTCGCGGTAGTACGCGTCGTGCTCGATCGCGACGCAGCGGCCCTCGTTCATCGCCGCGCCGAGCCGGTGCGCGACGGTCGTCTTGCCCGATCCACTGCCGCCTGCGATTCCGACGACGAGTGGCTTGGACATCTGCGGCCTCATACTACGGAACCGCGGAGGCGACGAGACCCACGAGCAGCGAGGTGACACGCCCGGAGATCCGCACGACGGTGCCCGTGCGCGTCGCCGTGACCAGGCCCAGCATC
>JAPLLF010000668.1 GCA_026387715.1 Pseudomonadota bacterium | reverse complement strand
GTATTGCAGCGTCCGGCGGTGCATCCCGAGCATCCGGGCCGCCTTCGAGACGTTGCCGTTGCACTCGCGCAGCACGCGCTCGATGTGCTCGCGTTCGACCTTCGCCAGCGACGGCACCTCGAACTCGATCGCGCCGCCGGTCGGCTCGGGTTCGGTCTCGAACGCCGCGAGGATCCGGTCGGCGTGGGCGGGCTTGGTCAGGTAGTCGCGGGCCCCGAGGCGCATCGCCTCGACCGCCGTCGCGATCGAGCCGTAGCCGGTGAGGATGACGACGTCGATGTCGGGATCGATGGCGATCAGATCCTGGAGCACGACGAGCCCGTGGGGCCCCGGCATCCGCAGATCGACGACCGCGCGATCGACGTGCTCCTGGCGCGCGAGCTCGATGCCGTGCGCGTGATCGGCGGCGGTCAGGACGCGGTAGCCGCGCTCGGCGAACGCGCGGCCGAGCCGCTCGCGGAGGCGCTCGTCGTCGTCGATCAACAGCATCGTGAGCGAGGCGGTGCTCATGCGGGCTCCGTCGGCACGTACGCGCGCACGGTCGTGCCGAGCCCGGCGCTCGACTCGATCGCGAGGTGGCCGCCGCGACTCTCGAAGAACGCCCGCGCGAGGAACACGCCGAGCCCCATGCCCCGCCCGGGTTCCTTGGTCGTGAAGAACGGCTCGCCGATCTTGGCGAGGACGTCCGCCGGGATGCCGGGGCCGCGATCGGCGATCTGGACGCGCACCCCCTCGGCGTCGTGCGCGAGCGTGACGACGACGTGCGCGGTCGGCGCGCTCGCGTCGAGCGCGTTCTTGACCAGCGCGACGACGGACTGCGCCATCTGCTCGGTCGGCAACGACACGCGCGCGTCGGGATCGTGCGCGAGCTCGACCCGGTCGGCGCGCGCCTCCCCCAGCTGGGAGCGGATCTTGCGTGCGAGCTCGCCGAACGTCGTCGGCTGCGCGTCGTCGCCGTGCTCGGCGCGCGCGGCCATCTGGTGGAGGATCGCCTGGCAGCGGTCGACCTCGTCGAGGATGAGCCGCAGGTCGTCCGCGACCGGCCCCGCCGCCGCGATCTGCTCGGCGCGCAGCCTGGCCTCGTGCGCCGCGACCGCGATCGTCGCGAGCGGGTTGTTGAGCTCGTGGGCGGCGCCAGCGGCGAGCGTCGTGAGCGCGGCGAGCCGCGCGTTGCGCGCGGCGGACTCGCGGAGCGTCGCGATCTGCTCGCGTTGCGAGGCCATCGCGCGGGTGATGCGCCCGACGAAGAACGCCGACAGCGCGGCGGCGAGCACGAACGCCACCCACATGCCCTGGAGGTGCGCCATCCCGGGCTTGGACATGTCCATGCCCGGGGTGTGGACGTGCGGCGGTGCAGGGGCGAGGAACAGCAGGCCGAACCCCGCCATCGACAGCACCGCGATCGCGATCGTCCATTTCGCGTCGAGCACGACCGCCGACAGGGTGATGTGCACCAGGTAGAACACCGTGAACGGGTTCATCGCGCCGCCCGCGGCGGCGAACAGCACGGTCATCAGCGCGACGTCCAGGATCAACACGCCACCCATCACGTGCGTGCGTGGCCACCGCCCGGGCACGCGCGTGATCACGAGGTTCGACAGCGCGATCACCGCGCTCGTCGCGCCGAGCGCCCACCAGCTGACCGCGACCCCGAAAACCAGGTTCGCGAGCGGCATGACGACGAGCTGGCCGACGAGGATCGCCCACCGCAGCCGCACGAGCCACGGCAAGGTGACGGTGGGTTCGAGATCGGGGGCGACCGCCATGCGCGGTGGACTATAGCGATTCGCCGGGACCTCAGCGAAACGCGTGGACCTCGAGCGCGCCCGCGGCGCCATCGCTTCGCAGCGATCCGACGACCATGCCCGGTCCGGGCAGCGCGGCCCCGGCGCGCGCGACGTGCCAGCCGAGC
>JAPLLF010000901.1 GCA_026387715.1 Pseudomonadota bacterium | reverse complement strand
GCCGCCCGTCGACTCGCGAGCATGGCGATCGCCGCGGCCGCGCTGGCGACGGTGGGCCTGCTCGCGGCGCCACCGTCGACGCTCCTCGTCGCAGGCCTCGCGGCGGTCCCGGCGCTCGGCGTGGTGGGCTTCGCCTGGTGCCGACGCGAGCACTCGCTGGCGGGGGAGCTGATCGCGGCGGTCGCGTTGCCAGGCGCCGCGGCCGTCACCGTCGTCGCGTCCGGGCTCGCCTGGCAGCCGGCGCTGGCCGTCTGGGGGGCGTGGGCCGTGGGCTACGCGGCGAGCGTCGTCGCGGTGCATCGCGTGCTCGGGCAGCGTTGGCACCGCAACGCACCCGGCAGCGAGCTCCGGCTCGCGGTCGCGCTCGCGGTGATCGCGGTCGTCGCCGTGAGCGGCGTGACGCTCGCGTCGGCCGCGGCGAGCGTGGCCATCCCGCTGGTCGCGATCTCCACCTCGCTCATCCTGCGACCGCCGCGGCCGACGCGGCTGCGCGCGATCGGCGTCGCGCTCGTCGTCGCCTCCGTCGTGTCGGCCGCGATCGCGATCGTCGTCGTCTCAACGGCGTAGCGCGACGTCGCGTCGCGCGCGGATCGCGCCGCGCAGCACCTCGCGCTCCGGCACGGGCAGCCGCCGCACCTCGTGGCGAGGGCCGCGGGGACTTCACCGCCGGTGTGCGCGAGGCAGCGGGGGAGGTCCGCCTCGTCCGCGAGGTGGAGCGGAAACGCGTCCGCGAAGTAGCGACGGATCTGCCCGGCCGTCTCGCCGATCTCCGCGAGATCAGCGACGTTCGAGGTCGCCAGCCGACGCGCCATGATCAGGAATCTCCGGATCCGCTCGTGGCATTCGATCAGGAGATCGACGACGTCGTCGGAGGGACCCTGGCGACCGAACTGGACGAGCATGTCCGCTACATCGTGCAGGTGATGTGCCGACGTGGCGAGGAGTCGTGCCATCCTCCTGCCATCTCGATGGATGTCGACGCCCACTTGATCTTCGGCTCGTGGCGCGTCCAGCACACGGCGCGGCCAGGCCTCGGGTTCGTGATCGACGGGCTCGCCGGCGCCACGCCGGCACCGGCGGACTACGTCAACGAGATCCTGCTCGCGCCTGCCCATCGCGAGGACTTCCTCGCGCTCGTCGATCGCGTCGGCCTCGTCGTGTGCAAGCACGTCGGTGGGGACGACGCGCTCCATCGCGACGTGCGCGGGCGCTCGAGCCGCGGGCGGCTCAGCCAGGGCGAGTACTTCCATCACGACGGCTGTACCGGGCCCATCCCGCCACGCGTCGTCGAGATCCGCTGTCCGTACCAGGAGGTCGAGCGGCACACGTTCACCGCGATCGCGCCGTTCCCCGAGGTCGTCGACGCGATGCTGCTCGAGCTGCCCGCGCGCCTGCACACGCCCGAGATCGCGGCGGCGCACGCCGAGGTCCTCGCCGACGAGCCGCTGTCGTCGGACTGGGACGTCGTGCAGGGCTGGATCAACCGCGCGATCCGTCGTGCGCTCCCGGCCGAGGAGCAACGCGCCTACCTGCGCGGCGTCGATGCGCGCGTCGGCGCGTATCGCGAGCCGTGGGAGATGGGGGAGAGCCGGTTCATCGCGAACGCCAACGCCGGGCACACGATGCAGCACCGGCGCGCGTACGTCGATGCGCACGAGGGCAAGCGCCCGAACGGCAGGCTCGTCAAGCGATGGCCGGCCGAGGCCAACCTCGTCGAGTGCGACGAGGCGTGCGAGCTGTGAGCTGGGTGTGCGCTACCGGCAGACGCTGCCGGGACCGTCGGCGATCGTCCGGCAGGTGCGGCCATCGGGACAGCTGGGCTTGCCCGGCGTGCACCGGATCTCGCAGCTCTTGAACGCGGGTCCGCGTGGGCCCGCGATGCCGTAGTAGGTCACGCAGGTGGCGCCGGCAGCGCACGCGTCGTTCGCTCCGCACGTCTCGCCGATCGCGGGCGCCGGGGGCGTCGGCGTCGGCGTCGGCGTCGGCGTCGGCGTCGGCGTCGGCGTCGGCGTCGGCGTCGGGGTCGGCTCTGTCGCCGGGGTCGTCGTCGGTGACGGCGTCGCCGGGCAGCCAGCGAGGCTCACGAGGGCAGCGAGCAGGACGTGCTTCATGCCCGCAGGGTGTCGCATGCACGATCGCGGGGCGAGCTAGAACGTCGCCGGAATGTCGAGCATCTCGGGCACGGTGACGAACTCGAAGCCGCGACGCTTGAGCTCCGGGATCAGCTTGGTCACCGCGGCGACGGTCTGGCTGCGATCTCCACCACCGTCGTGGAGGAGGATGATCGAGCCGTTCTTGACCTGGCGCAGCACGCGGTCGGCGATCGCGTTGGCGCCGGGCCGCAGCCAGTCCTTCGAGCTGTTCGACCACTCGATGGCCACGTAGCCGAGCCGGCGGGCCTCGTCGAGCGTGAAGCTGTCGGCGGCGCCATAAGGCGGCCGGAAGAACTTCGGCCGCACGCCGGTCGCCGCGATGATCGCGTTCTCCGCGCGACGGAGCTGGGCGCGGACGCTCGACGCGCTCTCGAGCACGAGGCTGGGATGATCGTAGGTGTGGTTGCCGATCGCGTGCCCGTCCTCGACCACGGCGCGCGCGAGCTCCGGCGAGGCCTCGACGCGGTCGCCGAGGAAGAAGAACGTCGCCTTGACGTCGTTCGCCTTGAGGATCGAGAGGATCTTGGTCGTGTAGGGCGCGCTCGGGCCGTCGTCGAACGTCAACGCGACCGTCTTGCGATGTGGGTCGCCGTGCCAGTAGATGACGCCCTTGCGGTTCGCCAGCGTGTCGGCGTCGCTCGGCACCGGCCCGGTGATCTCCCGGTAGAAGTAGTTCCCCTCGGCGACGCACGCCACCACGAGGAGGAACACGATCCCCAGCATCACCTTCACCGACGGACCTTGCGAGGTCGTCCGGGCCCCAGTCTTCCGCTGCCGCCTCATTTCCAAGCGCGAGACGGTAACATGGGCGATCGGGGCCGAAACCCGAAAGGCATTAGGGAATCATGAGCATGGCGATCTGATCCCGGCGCCAGGTGCTATGACGGCGCTGCATGAGTAGTTATCGCGACTTATCCGTTCACCGCTGGATGTTGCGAGACGCGCAACGCAACGAAGCGTATCGCCGCGCGATCGCACATGTGGTGAAGCCGGGAGACGTCGTGCTCGACATGGGCGCCGGGACCGGCATCCTCAGCATCTTCGCGGCCGCCTCCGGGGCGCGTCGCGTCTACGCGGTCGAGCGCACGTCCATCGCCGAGGTCGCGCGCAAGCAGATCGAGGTCAACGGCTTCGGGTCGGTGATCGAGGTGAAGCAGACGGATCTCGAGGACCTCGTGCTCGACAAGGGCGAGAAGGTCGACGTCCTGGTCTCCGAATGGATGGGCGGGTTCGGGGTCGACGAGAACGTGCTCGCGCCCCTGCTGATGGCGCGTGATCGCTTCCTCAAGCCGGGCGGCACGATCGTGCCGGGGCGCGTGACCGCGTTCCTCGCGCCCGCGGCGATCCCGGACTTCGACAAGGAGATCACGTTCTGGCGGTCGAAGCCGCACGGCGTCGACATGAGCGTGATCGCGAGCATGACGACGAACGAGACGTTCCACACGCAGACGTTCCTCGAGCCCGCCATGCTGCTCGCCAAGCCCCGCGAGATGTGGAGCCACGATCCCTACACGTGCACCCTCGAGGAGGCGGATCGACCGTTCGTGTCGAAGCTGACGTTCGAGGTGACGCGGTCGGGCATGCTGACCGGCGTCGTCGCGTGGTTCACCGCCGACATGGGCGATGGGACGACGCTGACCAACGAGGTCGGGGCGCCGGACACGCACTGGGGCCGGACGCTGTTTCCGCTCGATCGTCCGGTCGAGGTCGCCGTGGGGACGACGTTCGACGTCGAGTTGCACACCGATCCGTCGGCGCAGGGGAACTGCGAGTTCTACTGGTCGTTCAAGATCGGCGATCGGCCGCTCGAGGAGCACGACACCCGCAACAACCGTCGGCGCTGAGGCGCCGCTACTTCGCGCTTACTTCGCGCTTACTTCGAGCGGTACGCGAAGAACTGCTGATGCATCTTGCGGAGGAACGCGTCGTCGAGCCGCAGCGACTGATTGCCGATCACCGAGTCGACCCCGCACGCCGGGCACAGCGCGGTCTGGCTGCCGTCGATCCACGACTTGATCGAAGACGGCGGGAACGTGCGGAAGCAGAAGAAGCACCCGCAGCGCGCGCTCGCCTCGAGCTCGACGCGATGTTGCGATGCGTGCTTGTGCGCGTCGAGGCAGATCTGGGAGTCGACGGATTTGCTGGGTGTGCTCATCGGACGGCGGACTTCCTTCGATCCGACGACCCCACCGTAGCACGCTAGCCGATCGCGCGATTGCGGCCGCTGCGCTTGGCTTCGTAGAGCTTGGCGTCGGCACGCTCGATCAGGTCGTCGGGCTTGCCCGGATTCACCGGATCGACCTGGGCGAGGCCGAGGCTGATCGTGCACGGGATCTTGATGACGTCGTAGGAGAACGGCTCCTCCTCGACGAGCGCGCGCAGCACCTCGGCGAACTGCAGCGCGGCCGGCAGGTCGGTCGCCGGCATGACGACCGCGAACTCCTCGCCGCCGTAGCGCGCGAGCAGATCGGTCTTCCGGATCCGCGGCTTGAGCCGCGCGCACATCTCCTTGAGCGCGGCGTCGCCGGCGAGGTGACCGTGCGTGTCGTTGATCTTCTTGAAGTGATCGATGTCGACCATCACGAGCGACAGCGGCGTGCCCTGGCGCGTGGACGCGGCGAGCTCGCGCTCGAGGAACTCGAGGAAGTAGCGCTTGTTGTGGACGCCGGTGAGGCCGTCCATGATCGACATCCGGTAGATCTCTTCGTGGTAGGCGGCCTCGATGTTGTCGCCCGAGAGGAACTTGCAGATCGCGACCCCGAAGCGGAGGAGGTCGCCGTCCTTGAGGTGCCGGCGCGTGATCTTGACGTCGTTGATGTAGACGCCGTTCGTCGATCCGAGGTCCTCGATCTGCCAGCCGGTGACGTCGCGAAACAGGCGCGCGTGCTTGCGGGACAGCCCCTCGCCCTCGAGCGGGATGTCGAGGTCTTCCATCCGCCCGATGAACTTCTCGTCGGTGTCGAGCGCGAAGCGGCGACCCATCGACGCCCCGGTCGGGTAGATCACGAGCAGCACGGCATCCCCGGTGCCGGTCGCCTTCGTGACCAGCAGGGGTGACTGCATGAACGCGGTCTTGTCTTTCTCGTTCTCCATGGCGCCCCGTGAGAGTACGCCATCCAGCGCGTCTAGGGACCGAGCGTCGCGTCCAGTAACGCGAACAGCGCGGTGAAGTGCCGCGCGGCCTGTACCTCGTCGTAGACCGGCGTGTCGCGCAGCGCCCACCCGTGGCGCGCCTGGTAGGTCTCGATCGTGTGATCGACGCCACTCGCCACGAGCGCCTCCGCGAGCCGCGCCTTCATGTCGTCGGGAAACGACGCATCCTCGATCGCGCCGGCGACGTACACGCGTGACTTGATCTGCGCGGCCCGCAGGTGCGGGCTGTTGGCATCGGCGGAGGCGAGCTTGCCCACGTGAAACG
>JAPLLF010000576.1 GCA_026387715.1 Pseudomonadota bacterium | reverse complement strand
GGACAGCGTGTCCGACGTGAAGAAGCCGCAGGTCGTGTACATCTGGTAGTGCACGGCGTTGGCGAACGCCGGGTAGCTGAGCGTCGCGGTGCCCGGCGTGCCGGTCGTGAGCGGCGGCTGGTAGTAGTGATCGCCGAACGTGAGGTCGTCGCCGGGCTTCACGCCCGCCATCGTCACGTAGGTCGTCTCGAAGGTCGCGTTCTCGGGATAGAACGCGGTGATCGTCGCTCCGCTGCGGACGTCGTGAAACGTGACCTTGCCGTCGGCCCCGGTCACCGCCATCTCACCCAGCGAGCCGTCGGGCTGGATCACCGCGACCGGCACGGCGGCCTGCGGCGTGCCCGGCAGCTCGGTGCAACAGCGCGCGAGCGTCGTGACGGTCACCGCGGCCGAAGGCGCATCCGGAGCACCGATCGGCGCGTCGATGGCCGGCGGACCGTCGGGGAGGTGCTTGATGGGATCGTCGCTGCAGCCGACGAGGATGAACAGGGCCGAACACAAACCAGATCCGCGCATGTGGGCAGTCTACACGGGTGCCGTTCGAGGATGGAGTTCGTGTCGCACGTAGACCCGCAGAGCGTGCGACGATGAGCGCGATGACCGGAGCGGGAACCGATCGCGACCTCCGTGGCCTCCAGCGCAAGGCGGCCGCCGCCGGGGCGTTGCTCGTCGTGTTCGCGTTCGCGACGGGCCTGTTGCTCGCCGCGGCGATGACCAACAAGATCGACGCCGAGGCGTCCTCGCTGGTGGCCGCGCACGTGGCGGCGTTCGTCGGCTGCGCGTGGCTCGGCGTGCTGGCGTACACGTTACCCATGCTGCGCTTCGGCGCTGCCGGCACGCGGCGGCTCGTGCTCGCGACGGCGCTGGCCGCGTACGCCAACTGGCTGGTCACGGTCGTGAAGGCGTTCCTCCACGTGAAGGGGGTCGAGCCGACCGGCCACGGCGCCAACGACGCCGTGTTCGGCGTGCTGACCGTGCTCGTCGTGATCCCGTCGTTCGCCGCCGCCGTCGCACTGCACAAGAAGACGGCGGTCGCGCCGATCTGCTCGGTGGTGACGAAGTCGCCCGAGGGTTGCTTCTCGAGCAGGAGGCCCTGCCGTGCCTCGAGCTCGACGACGCCGTCGCGACGCGCGCGGTCGTCGACCTGGCGCTGAACCAGGGGCGTGAGCACCCACCCAGGACACAGCGCGTTGCAGGTGACGCCGGTCCGCGCGGTCTCCAGCGCGATCACCTTGGTGAGCCCGAGGAGGCCGTGCTTCGCGGCGACGTAAGCGCCCTTCTCCACCGACGCCGCGAGCCCGTGCACCGAGGCGATGTTGATGATCCGCCCCCACCCGCGCGCGCGCATCGTGGCGAGCGCGTGGCGCGTCGTGTGGAACGCGGCGGTGAGGTTGATCGCCAGGATCGCGTCCCAGCGCTCGACCGGGAACTCCTCGATCGGGGCCACGTGCTGGATGCCCGCGTTATTGACGAGGATGTCCACGCCGCCGAACTCGGCCGTCGCGTACGCCATCATCGCCTCGATCTCGGACGCGCGGCTCAGATCCGCGGCGTGATACCCGACGCGCCCACCCGCGCGCCCGACGATCGCGCGCGCGGCCTCGACGTCCCCGAAGCCGTTGAGGATGATCGCCGCACCCTGGTCGGCGAGCGCGAGCGCGATGCCCAGACCGATGCCGCTCGTCGATCCGGTGATGAGGGCGGTCTTGCCCTGCAGGCTCGACATCAGGCGTGCTCCTCGACGGACGCCAGCGCCAGCGTGGGCGCGACCGGATGCGCGCGGATGAACGCGGCGACCTCGGGATAGACGACCTCGCGCCACTTGTGGCCGGAGAACAGGCCGTAGTGGCCGCACGCGGCGACGACGTGGTGCTTGTTCGCCGCGGGGATCCCGCTGCACAGATCGTGCGCCGCGGCGGTCTGGCCGAGACCGGAGATGTCGTCGGTCGCGCCCTCGATCGTCAGGAGGGCCGTGGTCGTGATCGCGGCCGGCGTCACCAGCTCGTCGCCGACCCTCCAGGTGCCACGCGCGAGCGCGAACTCCTGGAACACGAGGCGGACGGTCTCGAGGTAGTAGGCCGCGTCCATGTCGAGCACGGC
>JAPLLF010000413.1 GCA_026387715.1 Pseudomonadota bacterium | reverse complement strand
GGGCAAGCCGACGTGGGCGATCGGGATCGGCGGCTTCGGAGACGACACCGTGCGCGGCGTCGCGGTCGGCGCCGACGGCAGCACCTCCGTGTGCGGCATGTTCGAGGGAGAGATCATCATCGGCGATCAGAAGTACCCCGCCAACGGCGGCAAGGGCACCGACGCCTTCCTCGTCAAGCTCGATCCCGCCGGCAAGGTCGTGTGGTCCAAGACCTGGGGCGCCAAGCGCGACGACGTCGCGATGGGCCTGGCGGTCCGCGGCGACGCGGTCGTCGTCGTCGGGCACTTCCTCGATACCCTCACGATCGGCGAGTTCACCAAGAAGTCCGCCGGATCCGACGACATGTTCGTCGCCGCGTTCGACGGCAAGGGAGAGGCGCAGTGGCTGTGGACGGGTGGCGGGTTCGACTCCGACGGCCTCAATACGATCGAGGCGACGCCCGACGGCGGCTGGATCGTCGGCGGCTCGTTCACCGACGCGTTCGATCTCGGGGCGATCCACCTCAAGGCCAAGGGCAAGACCGCCAAGACCGACGCGGTGCTCATCAAGCTCAAGGCCGGTGGCGACACCGACTGGGTGAAGACGTTCGGTGGCAACTACGACGACACGATCCTCCACCTCGCCGTCGACGCGAACGGCAACATCATCGTCCAGGGTCACCTCCAGGACGTCTCCGACTGGGGCGGCGCGCCGCTCACCGCGGGTGGCGGCTCGGACAACGACGTCGTGCTCGCGAAGTACGATGCCAACGGCGAGCATCGCTGGTCTCACAACTACGGCAACGCGTTCAACGACGTCGCCGGCGGCGTCGCGGTCGATGCGTCGGGTGCGATCACGATGGTCGGCTCGTTCGACAAGACGATCACGTTCGGCAAGACCGACTCGCACACCGCGCTCGGCGAGTCCGACATCTTCATCGCGCGCTACTCGGCGGAAGGCGTGCTCGAGTGGGCCAAGACCTACGGCGCCGACCGCGAGGACCAGGCGTTCGGCGTGGCGGTCGACCGGTTCGGCGCGAGCGTGCTGACTGGATACTTCACCGGCGACGTCGATTTCGGCAAGGGTGTCGTGAAGAGCAACACGCCCAACAAGGACGTCGTCGTGATGAAGCACGATGCCAAGGGCGCGGTCGTGTGGGTGCGGACGTTCGGCGACCACGACCACGACCACGGGCGGGGGGTCGCGATGGACGACAAGGGCAACGCGACCATCATCGGGACGTTCCGGTTCACGCTCGACCTCGGGATCCCGACCATCCCGGTGGTCGACTCGATGCGGATGCCCGACGACAAGATCCCGCGGATGGATACGTTCGTGTTGCGCCTCGCGAAGTAGCCGATGCGGACGATCCGCACGTAGACCGACCACGTCAGGTGGCGTCGCCGAAGTGGCGGAGGCGGGGCGACAGCAGCCCCGCGCACCGCTGAACATGTTAGAATTCTCACAGGTGAGTCGAAGGTGATTGGCGCTCCGATCTACCTGGTTTCGGCCTGCGCCACCGGCGAAGAGTTCGTCGCAGCGTTCCGCCGGTACGCAGACAAGGGTGGCATCTTCATCCCGATCGGCGAGCCGATCGCGGCCAACCGGCGCGGTCGTTTCGCGATGACCCTCAAGGACGGCAGCGTCATGATCGAGGGTGAGGCCGAGATCGTGGCGTCGTCCAAGGCGCCATCTCCCCTGTACGGCCGGATCGGGATGACGCTCAAGTTCGTCGAGCCCGACGACGCGAGCAAGGCGGTGCTCACCGATCTCGAGCGGGCGCGCTTCGCGACCAAGCCCAGCACGCCGAGCATCGCCGCGCGCGCCGCGGAGGTGCCCGCCGAGCCACGCCCGACGGTGCCGATCGCGAGTGGGAGGATCGACGCGGCGAACGCGCTCGCCGAGTCGGTGGCGATCGGGGATCAGGCAAACCTCAAGGATCTCGGTCCACCGAAGGCGGGGCCGCGGTTCGTGATCCCATCGATCCCGTCCTCGCCGCCGACGCTGGGCCGGCCACGCACGCCGAGCGCGTTTCCGATCGACTCGAAGGGCCCGCCCCGAGACACGAGCGAGGGCATCCCCGAGGCGGTCCCCGCCCCGGCTCCGCTCCCGCGACCGAGGTCCGCGTCGGTGCCGGGCTCGATGGGCTCGGTGTCCTCACGGGAGACCCAGCCGACCGCCGTCGTGCCACCGCCTTCGAGGATCGAGGCGATCGATCAGGCGCGCCGTGGCTCCTCGTTGCCCACGCTCGAAGATCTGAAGGTCGGGCAGACGCAGGCCGTCGCGGTGGTGCCACCGCCCGCGCTGTTCGTCGCGAAGAACCTGTTCGAGGAATCCGAGGTGCTCGACACCGACACCCGGAGGTCAGCGCCGGCTGGCTCTGGCGATGATTCGGGAGAACACCCGCCCATCGAACCGCCGGTGCCCCACACGACCACCGTCCACACCGCGCCACCACCGGTGGCGGCGGGCACGACGGTGCCGATGGCCACGCCGGTTCCCCTCGTGACGGCCGAGATGTCGACGGTCTCCGACGCCGACCCCGACGAGGAGGCGCCGGAGGTGCTGGCCGCGCGCGTGAACGCCGCGACGGCGACACGGCCGCGCTTCCCGGTCGTCCGGACGATCCACACGATGCCTGGCATCGGCGTCCCGCTCGAGGCCGAAGAGCCGACCGACCTCACCGAGATCCCGCGTCAGCCGCGCCCGAATATCGAGGAGCCGACCCCGAGCGGCGACTGGACGATGCCCCCCGACGGGCCCATCGAGAGCCGGCCACGCGAGCCCTCCCCGGCCCGCCAGGCCAACGACGGCGACTGGACGATCACGCCCGACATGGCCGCTCCGGATGGCTACGACAAGGTCGCCGCGGCGGCCGCTGTCGTCGTCTCCCCGCCACCAGCGACGCGCCCTGCCCCACGCCCGCCGACGAAGACCAAGGCGTTCGACGCGGTCGATCTCGCGCCGCCGATCGCGTCGGCCGAGCCGAAGGTCCAGATCGATCCGACGCTGATGGAGCCGCTGCCGCCGATGCCACTGTCCGCCGCCGAGCGCGACGAGCTGGCCCCACCCACCGCGCCGCTCGCACCGCCGCCGTTCCCATCACTGTCGCTCGCGCAGCCAGCCGAGCTCGCGATGCACGCGCCACAGCCAGCACCGACGCCGCCGCTGGGGTTCGCGTTTCCGCCGTCGCCGGCGATGACGCCGATGGCCGCCCCGTTCGCGAATGCATCGGGATCGACGCCGATCTACCCCTCAGATCCCCCGCTCGCTGGCCACGACAACACGTCGATGCTCCAGATCGGCCGACGCCGTCGCCTCTTCGTGATCATCGGGTCCGCGATCGCGGCGGTGGCGATCGGCGTGTTCGTGGTGCTGTTCGTGCTCGATCGCGGCCAGCCGGCAGCAGTGCCGGACGCGGCGCCCAGGCGCGCCCCGGTGGTCGGGGTCGACGCCGCGATGCCGATCACGCCCGCCACGCCCGCCACACCCACCACACCCACCACGCCCGCGGCGCCCGCCACGCCCGACTCCGCAGGGATGACCGGATCCGACGTACCAACCATCGCCACCGCCACGGGTGCGGGCTCGGGCTCGGGATCCGCCGAGGTCGTGGCACCCGCCGTCGTGTGCAGCATCGACGCGACGAGCGCGCCGACGGGCGCGGAGATCTTCGACCATGGCGCCACGATGGGGACGACCCCTCGGACGCTCGAGTATCCGTGCGGCACGTCGGTGACCCTGGAGTTCCGCAAGGCCGGCTATCCGACCACGCAGCGCACCGTCAAGCTCGTCCCCAAGGGCAAGCTGCGCGTCGCGCTCGTGCGGCCGATCACCACCGTCGCGGTCAAGGTGACGTCGACCCCGTCGGGGGCCACGCTCATAGTCAACGGCCGGGCGCAGGGCGCGACCCCGACGATCATCAAGCTGCCGCTCGGCGAAGGCTCGACGGTCACCTTCAGCAAGGACGGCTACGCCGCCGAGGCCGCGAAGATCACGCCGAAGCAGGCCAACCAGGCGCTCCACGTGCAGCTGAAGAAGAAGCGCGCGCGCTGACTGCTCACTTCGCGAGGTCGAGATCCGCGACCTTCGCACGGACCTTGGCCATGAACGCGTCGCCGGGATCCGGCTTGTCGTTGTGGTAGTCGGCCTCGCGCTCGACGTAGTACGGCGTTCGCCCGCGCTTGCTCGTCACCTCGTGGTGACCGACGAGGTGGGTGATGGGATGCCGCGCGACGAGCGCGCGGATCAACGCGGCATCGGCTGCGACCTGCGCGTCGGTGAGCGGCCACCGCGCCTCGTCTCCGACGTTCTCGATCCCGATCGCGACGTGGTTGAGCCCGATGCAGTGGCGCGCGAAGCGGGTCTCGGGCTGGAGCTGGAAGATCGTGCCGTCGCGATCGACGACGAAGTGCGACGACACGTTGACCGCGCCGGCGCGCGCGAGGATCGCGCGCTCGGCCTCGATGCGCGGGGCATCGAAGTACGCGCGCGTCCCCTCGGCCGATCCACCCGCGGTGTAGTGCAGCACGATCACGCGCGGCTCGATCGTCAGGTCGGTCGCCTGGGCATCGACGTGGCGGCGCCGGTAGTCGAGGGTGAGCTGCGCGCGCTCGGCGGACCACGCCATCGGGGCGTCGACGATCGGCGGCGACGTCGCGTCCGGTGGCGCGGCCGCATCGCGCGACACCACGTCCGCACGCACCGGGGCATCGCGCGGCGCGTTCGGCGCGGCGGGCTCGAGCTTGCCGACCTCGCCGACGCTCGGCCGCGAGCACGCGGCGCCCACGAGCAAGACCAGGCAAGCGCGCCAGCGAGCCGTCACCTCACGACCGTACTACTTCCAGAAGCCCTGTCGGCCCTTCTTCGGCGCGTCCGCTGGCGGCGTGCCGGCGGCGAGCGCCGCGAGCGCGAGCGCCACCGCGAGGTACTCCGCCGCGTCGTGCGCCTGGAGCGCCGCCGTGATCCGCGCGACCAGGCGCTCGACCTCGGTGGCGAGCGCGGCGTCGGCGCCGACCGAGCGCACGTCCTCCACCCACTCGGTGAGCCGCTGGCGCAGCACGCGGATCGACGCCGCGTCGTTGCGCCCGTGCACCTGCGCCTCGAGCTCGCGGGCGAGCGCGCCGAGCTTCGCGCGCGCCATCGGCTCGGGCGCCGCAGGCTCCTTGGCCCGCTCCTCGCGCCGAACCCCTCCACCACGAGGGGACGCCGCGCCCATCGGCGGCGGCGGCGGCGCCGCCGCCGCTGGCGCCGGTTGCGACGGACCACTGTACGGCATGCGCCCCGGCGCGCTCATCACCTTCTTGTCCATCGGCATCGGCGCCATCGGCGCGGCGGACGCCTGCGCCGGCATCATCGTCCGCGACGGCGGCGATGGCGGCGCCATCGGCGCGCTCGCGTGCCCGCGCATGCTCCCGCTGCGCTGCTGCTCCCACGCCGCCGGCGCTTCGACCGGTTGCACGGCCTGCGTGAGCCGCCCCCCCGGGTTGACGATCTCCTGACGATCCACCGCGAGGAACGCGGTGAACCGCGACAGCACCGAGTAGCGCTTCGACACGGCGACGATCTGCTGCTCGAGCGCCGAGCTCACACCCGCCGCGTACTGGTCCTCGAGATCACGCAGGTGGGCACGCGCCCAGCTCGCGCCGAGCCACGCCGACGTCGCCGCGTGGACCGGCAGGCGCTCGACGCGCAGCTTCATCGGATCGCCGAGGCTCGTGCCGGTCACCTCGACCGCGACGTTCGCGCGGTCCGCGACCTTGCCGCGATAGCGCCCGAGGATCGCGACCGGCGCGCCGACGTAGACGTCGGGCAGCTTCCGTGGCGCCAGCGACGCCACGTCGAGCTCGAGGTTGCTGCCGTGCAGCGCGAGCTCGGTCGCGATCGGCAGGCCGATGCGGCGATGCACCTTCGCCATGACGACGTCGAGGCGATCCTCGGACTCGACGAGCTCGCACAGCCCACCGCCGACGCCGGCGAGACGACGCAGGAACGCGGCGTTCACCGCCTGATCGATCCCGAGCGTGAACATGCGCACGTTCTTCACGTGCGGCGCGAGCTCGAGGAGGATCTGGTCCTCGTTGCCGACCTGACCGTCGGTGACGAGCACGAGCACGCGCTCGCGATCGTCGGTTCCCCCGGCGAGCACGCTGAGCGCACGCCGCAGCGGCTCCATCAGCTCGGTGCCCCCGCGCGCCTCGACCTTGCCGAGCGCCTCGACCGCCCGATAGCGATTGCGATCGGTGGCGGCGACGAGGCCGGGCTCGGGAAGCACGTCGACGACGTTGTCGAACGCCATCGCGCTGAACCGGTCGCGCGAGGTCAGCGTGTCGATCATGCGGGCGGCGGCGCGCCGCGCCGCGACCATCTTCCAGCCGCCCATGCTGCCGGAGCGATCGATCACGAACACGACGTCGCGCGGCTTGGCGCCGACGGTGGTCGTGCTCGGCGGCACGAACGTGAGCAGGAACGTGCCGCCGTTGCCGTCGGCGTCGTCGGCGCACGCGAGCGACGACACGAGCTCCTTGCCAGCGATCCGCCAGCGCAGGATGAAGTCGCGATCGAGGCGCTCGCCGGGCTGGACCTCGACGACGCGCGCGTCGCGGTTCGCGAGGGTCACGGCGTGAAGGCTCGACGCGAGGTCGACCAGGTTGCCGTCGGTGATCGCGACCCGCAGCCCGAGCCGGACGGGGTTCGGGCAGCCGGGGAGCAACACGGGTGGCGAGATCCGCGACGCGTCGGGCACGAGGTTGGTGTCGGCCGCGACGCCGAGACCGGCTTGCTCGCCGCCGAGCGCGTGGCCCGGGATGTAGCGCGGCGCGACGACGAGCGGGAACCGGAACGTGATCTCGCCGTCGTCGACCGGGAGCGGGCCGACCAGCGAGAGCCGCACGGTCGCGGCCTCGCCCGGCATCAGGTTGCCGACGCGCATCGTGAACACGCCCGGGCGCTCCTCCTCGGTGATCGCGGCGCGATGGCCGGCCGCGATCGCCTCCTCGTACTGCTCGCGCGCGGCGCCGCGCTCGTCGATCACCCCTTCGATCACGCGCGTCCCGATCTCCATGCGGAAGCGGTGCACCGCGGCGCGATCGGGCAGCGGGAACAGGTAGGTCGCTTCGATCGCGCCGCTGGTCGTGTTGACGAACGTCTGCGCGAGCTCGATCGCCGCGATGATGCCGGTCACGCGGACGTCGACGTCCATCGCGACGAGCGGCAGGAG
>JAPLLF010000455.1:950-6290 GCA_026387715.1 Pseudomonadota bacterium | reverse complement strand
AACGATCCGCAGTGGGGGCGGGAGTCGTCGAACGAGATCCGCGCGTGGCTCGAGCTCGACGGTGACCTGCCGGTGGGAGACGTGTTCGTGCGGGTGACGGAGGGTGGCGCCGACGAGCGCGCGGTCGACATCCCGGCGAGCACCCGCAAGCTGTCCGCCGCGGACCATCGCCTGCCGTTGTGGATCGACGCGGAGCTTCGCGGTGCGCGCGAGCGCGGCACCGAGCAACGCGCCCAGGTCCTCACCGATCGCGTCGCGCTCTCGATCGCGAATCGCGGCGGCGTCGCGCGTGACGTGTGGATCGAGGAGCCCATCCGGCGGACCCGGTCGGCGAAGCTCGTCGGGTGGTGGCCGAAGCCCAACGGCAAGCCCGAGCTCGGCCCGAAACACACGCGCTTCCGGGTCTCGGTCCCGCCCGCGGAGATCCTCCGCTTCGGGTTCTCGCTCGAGTATCGCTAGATCATCGGCGTGAGGGTCAGCGCCATCGTGTAGTCGTTCGACGAGCCCGCGGCGGGGAACACCTCGAAGACGTAGTCGCCCGGGTCGAGCAGCGGGCAGGGGGGAGAGGTCGCCGGGCAGGTGATCGTCTCTTCCTGAAGGATCCCTCGCGACTGCGCGTACATCGTCGTGCCGGTGACGTCGAACAGCCGCAGGTCGAGGTCGCCGTTGTCGCCGCGGTTCGGGAAGGTGATCTTGACCTGCACGCTCGCGGTGCCGGCGGGCACCGTGAAGCGATAGAAGTCGTGATCGTCGGTGCCGGCGTCGTCCTTGGGGCACGTGGCCGCGGGCCCGACGTCGCTCGTCGAGATCAGCGCGGCGGTGTCGATGGTGTCGTTCGGTTCCTTGTAGTCGCAGAGGTCCTGCGTGAACGGACCGTCGATCTCGGCGTCCTTCGGAATCGCGCTGTCGGAGAAGTCGAGGATGAACGAACAACCGCCGCTCGCACCGAGCCCAAGGACGCACAAAGCCGCCGAGAACGGCCGAGCTGACATGCCGCGAAGCTAGCGTTCGCGAGGGAAGATCGTCAAGTGTTCTGGCGCACTTAGCTCACGCGGCGTGCTTGACCGACGTCCGCCTGCGACGTAGGGTCCCCTCGGCCGCCGGATGCACCTCCAAGACCTCATCTTCACGCTGCAAAAGTTCTGGGCCGATCGCGGCTGCGTCGTCGAACAGCCGGTCGATGTCGAGGTTGGCGCTGGAACGTTCCACCCGTCGACGTTCCTGCGCGTGCTCGGTCCCGAGCCCTGGAACGCGGCGTTCGCGCAGTTCTGTCGTCGCCCATCGGATGGTCGCTACGGCGACAACCCGAACCGCGCCGGCGCGTACTACCAGTTCCAGGTCGGCCTCAAGCCGTCCCCGCTCCACGTCCAGGACCTCTACCTCGACTCGCTGCGCGCCATCGGGCTCGACCCCGGCGCCCATGACATCCGGTTCGTCGAGGACGACTGGGAGTCGCCCACGCTCGGCGCGTGGGGGCTCGGCTGGGAGGTGTGGTGCGACGGCATGGAGGTCACGCAGTTCACGTACTTCCAGCAGGCCGGCGGCATCGACCTGCTGCCCGTCACCGCGGAGCTGACCTACGGCGTCGAGCGCATCGCGATGTACCTGCAGAACGTCGACAACATGTACGACCTCAAGTGGGACAAGCACATGACCTACGGCCAGCTCCGACGGCCGTGGGAGGTCGAGTACTCGACGTACCAGTTCGAGGAGCTCGTCGCCGAGAACGCGTTCGCGAACTTCGACATCTACGAGCGCGAGAACAAGCGCCTGCTCGCGCGCGCGGCCGGCCCGCTCGTGCTGCCCGCCTACGAGTTCTGCATGAAGGCCTCGCACGCGTTCAACTCGCTCGACGCGCGCGGCGCGATCAGCGTGACCGAGCGCGCGCGCTACATCGGGCGCGTGCGCGCGATGGCGAAGGCCTCGGCCGAGGCGTTCGTCGCGTCGCGGCGACGCCTCGAGTTCGCCATGCTCCCCAAGCACCTGCAGCAGCAAGCCTGCGCCGCGTACGACGCCGCGCTCGACAGCGGGCTCAACGCCGCGGCGCTCGCTGCGGCTCGCGCCGTCGCCTCTCACGCCTCGGAGATTCCCTGTGCCGGCTGATCTGCTGTTCGAGCTCGGTTGCGAAGAAATCCCGGCGAAGATGCTCGCGAAGCAGCTCGCGGATCTGCCGGCGCTCGTCGAGAGCAAGCTCGCGGCGGCGCGCATCCTCCACGGCGGCGTGCGCGCGCTCGGCACCCCCCGACGGATCGCGTTCATCGTCACGGCGATCGCGGATCGCCAGCCGGATCTCGACGAGGAGATCGTCGGGCCGCCGATCGGTGCCGCGTTCGCGCCAGACGGAACGCTGACCAAGGCCGGCGAGGGCTGGGCGAAGAAGACCGGCGTCGGTCCGGAGGCGATCTCGAAGCAGGAGGTCCCCGGCAAGAAGGGCCAGTACGCGGTCGCGCGGCGCCACGTCGTCGGCGGCGAGACGCGGGCTCTCCTCCCCGGGCTGCTCCGCGAGGTGTGCGGCGCGATGGGCGACCGCCGACGGCGCGGCGTACGTCGAGACGCTGCGTGGCGCCAAGGTCATCGTCGATCCCGAGGCGCGCAAGCAGACCGTCCGCGAGGAGCTCGCGCGTATCGAGCGCGAGACCGGGCTGCGCGCGCGGCCGGACGAGGCGCTCGTCGCCGAGGTGATCCACCTGGGCGAGTACCCCGTCGGCGTGGTCGGCGGCTTCGACCCGAGCTTCCTCGAGATCCCCGAGGAGATGATCGTCACGACGATGCGCAACAACCAGCGCTACTTCGCGCTGGAGAGCGCCGACGGCAAGCTCGCGAACAAGTTCGTCACGATGATGGCGACGATCGTGGCCGACCCGGAGGTCGTTCGCCGCGGCAACGAGAAGGTCATCGCGTCGCGGCTGTCCGACGGCAAGTTCTTCTTCGCCGAGGATCGCAAGAAGTCGCTCGACGCGTGGAACACCAAGCTCGACAGCGTCGTGTTCCAGGCGAAGCTCGGCGACGGGCGCAAGACGATCGGCGACAAGGTCCGCCGGATCGTGAAGATCGTCGAGGCGCTCGGGGGTGACGGGCACGCGGCGAGCATCTGCAAGGCCGACCTCGCGTCGCACGCCGTCGGCGAGTTCCCCGAGCTCCAGGGCGTGATGGGGCGGTACTACGCCAAGCACTTCGGGTACGGCGACGACGTCGCGCGCGCCGTCGAGGAGCACTGGTGGCCCAAGGGCGGCGGCGGCGACGTGCCGACCACCCCGAACGGCGCGCTCGTCGCGCTCGCGGATCGCATGGACACGATCGTCGGCTGCTTCGCGGTCGGGCTCGAGCCGAGCGGCTCGGCGGATCCGCTCGGCCTGCGCCGCGCGGCGATCGGCGTCTGGCAGATCCTGCTCAAGCACCCGACGTTCTCATTCACCCAGCTGCTCGACGCCGCGAAGGCCGCGCTCGGCGTGGCCGAGGTCAAGCTCGACGAGTTCTTCCGGCAGCGCCTGCGCGGCATCTTCGTCGACAGCGGCATCCCCGCCCAGGACGCGGACGCGGCGCTCGCGCAGGACTTCCGGGATCCGCGCGACGCGATGGCGCGCGCCCTCGCGTGCGCGAAGATCTCGAAGGAGGCGCGCGAGGTGTTCAAGCGCGTCGCGAACATCGTCGACGACGCCCGCGGCAAGGGGCTCGTGATCGGCGACGCACCCACGCCCGCGCGGTTCGTGGCCGACGTCGAGCGCACGCTGCACGCGGCGATCGCCGCCGCGCAGCAGCGCGAGGACAGCGCGCGGACGAACCGCAACTACGCCGCCGTGTTCGAGTCCCTCGAGGCGCTGCGCCCGACGGTGGCGATGTTCTTCGACAAGGGTGGCGTCATGGTCATGGATCCCGATCCGGCGCTGCGCGACAACCGGCTCGCGCTCCTGCACTGGTTCATCACGCCCTATCTCTCGATCGCGGACTTTCGCCTGCTCGGTGGAAGTGGAGGTGCATCGTGAATCACGTCAAGCAATTCGGCGGTGGCAAGGCCGACGGCGGTGCGCGCGACAAGGCGCTGCTGGGCGGCAAGGGCGCGAACCTCGCGGAGATGGCCTCGCTCGGCTTGCCCGTGCCACCCGGCTTCACGATCACGACCGAGGTGTGCCGTCACGTGATGGCGCACGGCGTCGGGAACTATCCCGCCGGTCTCACCGAGGAGGTCGCGATCTCGCTCGCCGCCGTCGAGGCGCTCACCAAGACGACGTTCGGCGACGCGACCGATCCGCTGCTCGTGTCCGTGCGCTCCGGTGCGCCGGCGTCGATGCCCGGGATGATGGACACGATCCTCAACCTCGGCCTCAACGACGTCACCGTCGATGCGCTCGCGAAGTCGTCGGGCAACGCCCGGTTCGCGTGGGACTGCTACCGCCGCTTCGTCGCGATGTACGGCGAGGTCGTGCTCGGCGTGACCTCGCACGAGGAGGACGGCGACGAGCCGTTCGACGTGATCCTCGATCAGATCAAGAGCAACCACCGCGTGCATCGCGACCAGGATCTCACCGAGGTCGCGCTGCGCGAGGTCGTCGCCGCGTTCAAGGCGGAGATCCTGCGCGCGACCGGCACGGCGTTCCCCGACGACCCCCAGCAGCAGCTGTGGGGGGCGATCGGCGCGGTGTTCCGGTCGTGGGACAACGCGCGCGCGGAGACCTACCGCAAGATGCACGGCATCCCGGCGTCGATGGGCACCGCGGTCAACGTGCAGGCGATGGTTTTCGGCAACCTCGGCGACGACTGCGGGACCGGCGTCGCGTTCACGCGCAATCCGGCCACCGGCACCGCCGAGCTGTACGGCGAGTTCCTGATGAACGCGCAGGGCGAGGACGTCGTCGCTGGCATCCGCACGCCCGAGCCGATCTCCGAGCTCCAGAACAAGCAGCCCGCGGTGTTCGCCGAGCTCGTGCGCGTGGCGAAGCTCCTCGAGGATCACTTCCGCGACATGCAGGACCTCGAGTACACGATCATGAAGGGCACGCTCTTCATGCTGCAGACGCGCGGGGGCAAGCGCACCGGCAAGGCGATGGTGAAGATCGCCGTCGATCTCGTGAAGGAGGGCAAGCTCACGCCGCGCGAGGCGATCATGCGGATCGATCCCGCGAAGCTCGACGAGGTGTTGCACCCGACGATCGATCCGCGGGCCCGGCCGCAGCCGATCGCCCGTGGCTTGCCGGCCTCGCCGGGCGCCGCGATCGGGCGCGTCGTGTTCACCGCGACGGCCGCCGAGGAGTGGCGGGCGCGCGGGGAGCAGGTGATCCTCGTGCGCACCGAGACGTCCCCCGAGGACATCCACGGCATGAAGGCCGCCGCCGGCATCCTGAC
>JAPLLF010000455.1:0-900 GCA_026387715.1 Pseudomonadota bacterium | reverse complement strand
GGCATCCTGACCGGGCGCGGCGGGCTCACGTCCCACGCCGCCGTCGTCGCGCGCGGCATGGGCAAGTGCTGCATCACCGCATGTACGTCGCTGCGCGTGGACGCCGCGAAGCGGACCGCGCTGATCCAGGCCAACGCGCTCCCCGGCGTCGGCGGGCACGCGATCAAGGAGGGCGACACCCTCACGCTCGACGGCTCGACCGGCGAGGTGTTCATCGGGGCCGCGCCGCTCGTGCCCGCCCAGCTCGGCAGCGAGCTCGGCGATCTCATGAAGTGGGTCGACGAGGTGCGCACGCTCAAGGTCCGCACCAACGCCGACACGCCGATCGACGCGCGTACCGCGCTCAGCTTCGGCGCCGAGGGCATCGGCCTGTGCCGGACCGAGCACATGTTCTTCCAGCCCGAGCGGATCCTCGCGGTGCGCGAGATGATCGTCGCCGCCGACGAGGCGGGGCGCCGCGTGGCGCTCGCGAAGATCCTGCCGATGCAGCGCAGCGACTTCGCGGAGATCTTCCGCGTGATGGCCGGGCTGCCGGTCACGATCCGGCTCCTCGATCCGCCGCTGCACGAGTTCTTGCCCCACACGCCGGCCGAGATCGAGGAGGTCGCGACCTCGCTCGGCGTGCCCGCCTCCGTGATCGCCGCGAAGGTGACCGATCTCACCGAGTCCAACCCGATGCTCGGGCATCGCGGCTGCCGGCTCGCGATCACGTTCCCCGAGATCTACGAGATCCAGGCACGCGCGATCGCCGAGGCCGCGGCGCTGGTGGCGGGGGAGGGCCTCGCGGTTCACCCCGAGATCATGATCCCGCTCGTGATGGTGCCCGAGGAGCTCCGCCGGCTGCGCGCGCTCGTGAGCGCGACCGTGACGCCGATCCTCGCCGGGACCAACGTCACGTTC
>JAPLLF010001119.1 GCA_026387715.1 Pseudomonadota bacterium | reverse complement strand
CTTCGACATCACGCGGTAACCCAGCAGCACCATCAGGATGGCCGCGAGGCCGACCATGAACAGCGTGAACTGCAGCTGGTACCGCTTGTTGATCAGCAGGTTCTTCCAGCTGCGCTTGTAGCCGCGGTCACCCGGCTTCGGGGTGTTCGACTTGACCGGTGGTGGTGCTTGTTCGCTCACGGGTTTGCGACCTTCGATTTAATGGTCGGAATAATCTTCGTCGCGATCAAGCTTGCGATCACGGCCTCGACGCAATCCTGCCGTGCCAACGCCTTCTCGCTCTCCGAGGAGGTGGCCTGGACCGACGCACCCCCGTTGAGCATGCCGAAGATGGCCTTGTCTGGGTAACTCGCGAGCAACATGCTGACTTTACACGTAATCGTGACGTTGGAACCAGCAGGTTTCGCAGTCAGCTCGTTGAGGGTCCCGTCGACGTAGAAGCCCGCGACGCCCTTCTTGTCGAGCGCCTGCTTGGTCGGCAGGCCACCCGGCCAGGTCTGCTGCATGTTCGGATCGGACTTCGACAGCGTCTTGGTCGTGGTCTTGACCATCATGTCGCGGAGCTTGGCGTCGTCGGTGCCGCCGGTCTTGGACGACATCGGACCGACGTTGACGTAGACGCCGCCCCCGCCGCCGCCCGCCGACGCCCCCGCGACGCCTTGGACCGTCGGCGCGACCTTGGCGCCGGTGATCGTCGTGAGGGCGGCCGCCGCCTGCGAGCGCACGGCGTCGTCGCTATCGGTCTTGGCCGCGGCGGTGAGCGCGTTCACCGCGAGCTTCTTGAGCATCTCCTTCGTCGTCGACGTCACGACGCGACCGAGGCCGTTGGCGGCGACCGCGCGAACCTGCGCGTCCGAGTCGTTGCCGAGCACCTTCACGAACGGAAGGATGACGCGGGGATCGTTCTGCTTGCTGAGCGCGACGGCCGCGGCGAGGCGAACGTTCTTGGCGTTGTTCTCGAGGTTGGGGAGCAGGTCGCTGATCGTGTCGGCGTGGGCGAAGCGCCCGATCATGCCGAGGACGACGACCACGCACGCGAAGGCCCTGAGCAGGTGTCCAAACATCGAGTCTCGTTGAGACGTGCGAGCACCCCAATGTTTCATTGTCAGGAGGACTACCCTAACGAAGTCCCGTCACGTTCCGCAAGGTAGGCACGCGCAAGCTCGACATAGTGCGCCGCACCGAACACGATCTGCTCGCGCTCGCTCGGGGTGATCTCGCGCCGCACCTTGGCCGGCGATCCGATCACGAGGCTGTTCGGCGGGATGTGGGTGCCGGGCGTCACGAGCGCACCTGCACCGACGAGGCTCCCCGTGCCGATGCGGCAACCGTCGAGGAGGATCGAGCCCATGCCGATCAGGCAGAAATCCTCGACGACGCACGCGTGGATGATCGCGGCGTGACCGACCGTGCAGTCGCTCCCGATCGTCGTCCCGAAACGTCCCGACGTCACGTGCACGATCGCGCCATCCTGGATCGAGGTGCGCGCGCCGACGCGGATGGGCATGACGTCGCCGCGCAGCACCGCGCCGTACCAGATCGACGAGCCCTCGCCGATCTCGACGTCGCCGATCACCGCGCAGGTCTCGGCAAGAAACACGCTCGCGGGAACCCGCGGCGTGTGGCCAGCGTGAGCGCGGATCATGGCCAGCGAAGCGAGCCTGGGGTGATCATCGGCGGAGCTGCGCGTGGTCGGCGGCGACGAACAGATCGTCGAGCATGGCGTCGACGTCCTCGCTCCCCGGCGCGACGGGCGCGACGTAGCTGACGTTGCCGTGGCAGTCGATCACCATGAACACGATGCGCTCCTGATCGAACAGCAAGCTCGGCCCGCCCGCGCCCGCGATCGGCATCGCGCCGAGCGCGAGCGGGACGTCGAGCCGGAGGTTGTCGCGGACGGTGCCGATGTTGCCGAGGTCGACCCCGGACGCAGAGGTGACCGCGTACGCGAGGCCCTTCGACGTGCGCTGCCAGCGGGCGACCTTGTCGAACACCGAGCGGCAGTCCGCGCAGCTCGGATGGAACCAGCCGACGATGGTCGCGCGGCGGGTCGCCGCGAGGTCGAGCGTGGGGAGCGCCTCGAAGCGCGTCGTCGCGATCGCATCGGCCGTCGAGAACAGCTCGGCGTCGAGCGGCTTGCCGAGCAGGTCCCGGCGGATCATGTCCACGCGCGAGCCGAGCTGGGCGACGATGGTACGCCGGGTCCCCCCCGACGCGAGCTCGAGCTTGATGGCCTCCCCGATCACGTGCGTTCCGACGACCTCGACGAGGTGCGTGCAGCTCGTGATCGGCGTCGTCTCGATCGCGAGGATGATCTCGTTCGGGCGCAGGCCCGCGATCGCCGCGCCGCTGTTCGCGGTCACGTCGATCACCTGGCACCCCGTGCCGAGCACGGACGGCACGTTGCTCAACACGATGCCGAGGAACGGCGGGTCGCTCGCACGGGGTGCGGCCGTGGCCGTGGCCGTGGCCGCCAGCACCGCGAGCAAGGAGAGGACACGACGTCGCACCGACCGAGCCTGCCAAATCGGGCGAGCAGTATCCAGGGTTTGTTCAGGATCCAATGTAGGACAACGTAGGATTTTTGACTTCATGTATGCCGAAGCCCGATCATTATTCTCGATGAAACGCCCAGATCTCCGTCATGTCCTCGCCTCCGGGTCGGCGCACCAGCCCGGGATGGAGACGATCCCCGTCGAGATCAGCTCACCGGCGATCAAGCTCGATAAGCGCCTGCATACGCGCTTCGATAAGGCGTTCGTGGTCGTGATCGGCAGCGAGGTCTACGGCGACACGTTCGCGGTCGCCCGCAACATCTCCGGCGGCGGGCTGCTCGTCGAGATGCCCTACGCCCCACCGCTCGGCACCGTCGTGACGGTGCACTTCCAGTACGCGCGCGAGGGCGAGGACGACTTCGACGAGATCGTCGCGCGCGCCGAGGTGAAGCACCACCACTACCTGAACTTCAACGAGGCCGGCCCCGATGGCGAGGCGGCGTCGTCGCGCGCGATCGGCCTCCGGTTCGTCGAGTTCATCGAGACCGGCCGCCCGATCGATCCCGATCACGTGCAATGAAGCGCGCCGGATCGACGTTGTGCTAAAGCCCTCGTGCCCGTGATCAAGATGCGCCTCGCCGTCTCGTTTTTTGCCCTCTGTCTGGGCCTCGCGGCGCCGGCGCTCGCCGAGCCGAAGCCCGACCAGGTCGAGAAGACCGAGAAGACCGAGAAGACCGAGAAGACCGAGAAGAAGCACGACAAGAAGAAGGACCGCAAGAAGCCCGGCAAGCCCGTCGTGGGCGACGGTTCGGACTCCGCGGCCGAGGCGAAGCCCGCCGAACCGGTCTACAGCGGCCCGAAGGCGACCCTGCCCACTCTCGAGGTCGCCCGCCGCCCCGCGGACCTCGTCCCCGAGAAGCCGCGCACGCCCGGCGCCGACGACGCCAAGGCCGTCGCGCTGCTCGAGAAGATCGTGGCGGCGCCCGATCGCGCGGCGCGCGAGGCCGCGATCAAGGAGCTGACCGCGATCGCGCCGCACGCGATCGACGCCATCGGCGAGTGGCTGGTTCGCAAGCACGTCACGTCGATCGAGGATCGACGGAGCGCGCTGCTCGCGATCAAGGCCGCGGTGCCCGACAAGACCGGCAAGTTCAACGTGCCCCAGCGCGAGACCGAGAAGGAGCTCAAGGCGGACGACGCGATCGACTGGCTCGCCAAGCTGCTCGCGCTCGACGCCGCCCGACCCGGGGTCGGCGAGCTGATCGCCGACGACGCCGCGATCCACGCCCTGGTGGAGACCAAGGATCCGCGGGCGGCGACCTACGTGTTCGACGCCGCGTTCGCCGCCGACACGATGATCTATCGCGACGAGTGCGGCCGGTACCTGCGCAAGATGGAGCCCTACTCGATCCCGGCGCTGACGCGCGGAGCGCAGAGCGACGGCGATCGCCGGCGCTACGCGACGTTCCAGCTCGAGCGCCTCGACCGGCAGGAGCCCGGCAAGGCGCTCAACGCCGCGGCTGGTGACGAGGCCCTGGGCATCGCGATCCTCGACGTGTTCCGCACGACCCACCACCGCGAGGCCGTCCACGCGGTGTGGGCCCACGTCAACGACGACTCCCACCGCCTGCGGCAGGCCGCGCGCGAGGCCTTCATCGGCTACATCATGGGCCCTCCCCCGCCGACCGCGCCGAAGAAGAAGCTGCAGCTCCCCGGCGGCAAGGAGACGAAGTACCCCAAGCCGATGTGGCTCACGTATCGCGAGCTCGCGGACAACGAGCTGCGCAAGGCGGCGAACGAGCTGCTCCACGAGGACTATCCGATCGAGGATCCGAGCACCGACGATCGCGAGGAGAAGAAGGTCGCGCCGATCGATCTCGGCGACACCGCAGCGCGGCTGTTCGGCTACTACGACGAGCTGCGCACCAAGGCGGAGACCGCGCAGTGGACCGAGGCCAAGACCAAGTTCGACGCGGGTGACCTCGCGGCGTCGACCCAGCTGCTCGATCGATTGCTGGCGCAGAACCCGGATCACGGCCAGCGCCGCGAGATGGCCAAGGTCTACCTCGCGTGGGCCAAGCAGCTCGAGGGCAAGGCCCAGTGGCCCGACGCGGCGGCCGCCTACTCCAAGGCGCACGGCCTCGATCCCGAGGGCGCGGCCGCCAAGGACGCCCTCGCCGCGCACCACTACGCGCTCGGCAAGTCGCTCGAGGCGCAGGGCAAGGATGGCGGCCCCGACTTCCGACGCGCGATCGCGCTCAAGCCCGACTACGCCCCCGCGAAGGTCGCCGAGGCGTCGTCGGCGAGCGGCTCCGCGGGGCGCCCGCTCTGGATGCTGTACGCGGCCGCGAGCGCCGGCGTGCTCGCGCTGTTGCTGTTCGCCGCCGCGATGCTCCGCCGGCGGGCGTGATACCAACGCCCCGATGACGGGCCGATTGATCGTTCTCGAGGGTCTCGACGGTGCAGGCACGACGACCCAGGCCAAGCGGCTGGTCGCG
>JAPLLF010000584.1 GCA_026387715.1 Pseudomonadota bacterium | reverse complement strand
TCGAATCACGCCTTGCCTACGCTGCGGCTCGGCGACTCGAGGCTTACGGTTCTCGTCAGTCATCTCGACGAGAACAAGACCAGCTGCTCAGACTATTTCCGGAACTCGCTTCATTTCCCATTAATCGACACGTCTTCAGTCATCGTACGTCGCTTCGGGCGGCGGCGGGGCGTCCTCGCCCCACGGGCCCGGCCGGTGCTCGAAGTGGCGACGCGCCGCCGCCTCGCGCGCGCGGCGCAGCACGCGCTCGGCGCGCCCGATGTCGGCGTACTTCGGCAGCGGGCTGTCCTGGCGCGCGGCCTCGAGCCTCGGCGTCAGCTCGCGCGCGAGCGCCATCACGTCGGGCATCGGCACCTCACCACGCTTGATCGCGAGCAGCGTGGGTCGGAGCGCCTCGCTGACCCGCACCGTCGGGGGCTCGCCGCACAGCCACCGGATCGCGAGATCGAGCAGGCGGATCAGGTTGTACGCGTTCTTCGGCCGCAGGTCGCGCGGCAGCTCAAGCGCGCTCGCACTCGCGGCGCGCAACGACGCCCAGTCGTTCGCGGCGAGCAGCCCCTGATCGTACATCGAGCGATACAGCTGCTTGATGTACTCGCGGGCGCGGGCGATCGCGTCCGCGGGCGAGGGCGCCGCGATCGCGGCCGACGCGGCGAGCCGCACCGCCGCGGCGTCGAGCTCGAGCGCGGGCTCGGCGCGCAGCCAGTCGATGATCGTCACGCGATGCTCGGCGAGCCGCTGGTTGTGCTCGAGCCGGTCGAGCTGCGACAGCGCGTAGCGCCCGAACGCGCCGTAGATCTCCTGCGACAGGAACGCGGCGCGCATGCCCACGAGCTCCGCGCCGAGCTCGTCGACGACCACGGGCTCGGCGAACAGCATCTCGAGCGTGTTGGGATCGGCGCGCAGCGCCTGCCGGACCGCCTTGCCGATCTCCCAGTAGCTCTCGGAGCCATCGAGCGAGGTGAGATCGAGCGGCGGATCGACGAGCCCGGCGAGCCACGCGGACGGCAGCACGAACACGCCGCGGCGATCGGTGTCGGAGTGTGCCTCGGACACCCCCCACGCGCGCGAGCCGACCACGGTGTCGATCACCACGCACGGGCGCAGCTGATCCCACGCGGCCGCGCGGCGCTGCGCGTAGCGCACGACGCCGAGCTTGCGCGGGGTGACCTCGGCGCGCAGGTAGGTCGCGCGCTTGCCGTCGAGGAACGCGACGACGACGCGATCGTCCGCGAGCAACGCCACGCGCCCGGTCGCGCCCTGCGCGCGGACCTCGCCGTCGTCGAGGACGCGATCGACGCGCGTCGTGACCTCGGTGCCGTTCGGCAGCGGCACCGCCTCGGGATCGAGATCGCCGAGGCCGCCGAGTCGGAGCGCCATCGGTCGATCAGCCAGCGCTGCGGCTGCGGCTCAGTGCGAGACCGCGTCGAGCCGCGCCCGCGCGAAGCCGACGCGCTGCACGAGGCTGGCGTGGTCGCCGTCGAGCGGCTTGTCCCACTTGCCGAGCTCGGCCTCGCTGGTGGCGAGGTCCTTCTTGGCGAGCTCGACGTCGACGTCGGCCGACGCGACCGCCTGCTCGACGAGGATCTCGACCTTGTTCGCCGGATCGATGCGGAGGTAGCCGCTCGACACAGCGTACTTCGCCTTGCCGCCGATGATCAGCACGCCCGGCTTGAGCGCCGCGAGCATCGCGACGTGTCCGGGGAGCAGCTCGAACGCGCCGAGCTCGCCCGGCGCCAAGATGCTGTTGGTATCCTGATGCACGACGACGCCTCGTGGGGTCACGAGGTTCACGCCGAGAAACGTGGGAAGTCCGCCGGCCATGACTTACGCCCGCTTCGCTAGCTCGATGGCCTTCGCGCGCACGTGCTTGATCGAGCCAGTCATCTCGAACGCCTGCTCGGGGAGGTCATCGCACTTGCCCTCGAGGATCTCCTCGAAGCTCGCGACCGTCTCGTCCTTGGTGCAGAAGATGCCTTCCATGCCGGTGAACGTCGTCGCGACGTGGAACGGCTGCCCCATGAACTTCTCGATCTTGCGTGCGCGCGACACGGTCAGCTTGTCGTCTTCCGACAGCTCGTCCATGCCGAGGATCGCGATGATGTCCTGGAGATCCTTGTAGCGCTGCAGGATGCGCTGCACCTCGCGGGCGACCTTGTAGTGCTTCTCGCCGACGATGGCGACCGAGAGGATCGTCGACGTCGAGTCGAGCGGATCGACGGCCGGGTAGATGCCCTTCTCGGTGATCGCACGGTTGAGCACCGTGGTCGCGTCGAGGTGGGCGAACGCCGTCGCCGGCGCGGGATCGGTCAAGTCGTCGGCGGGCACGTAGATGGCCTGCACCGAGGTGATCGAGCCGTCCTTGGTCGAGGTGATGCGCTCCTGGAGACCACCCATCTCGGTCGACAGCGTCGGCTGGTAACCGACGGCGCTCGGGATGCGACCCAGGAGGGCGGACACCTCGGAGCCGGCCTGCGTGAACCGGAAGATGTTGTCGACGAACAGGAGGAGATCCTGCTTCTCGACGTCGCGGAAGTACTCCGCGACGGTGAGCGCCGCGAGCGCAACGCGCTGACGGGCACCCGGCGGCTCGTTCATCTGGCCGAACACGAGCGCGGTCTTCGAGAGCACCGAGCTGCCATCGAACAGCTTGGCCTCGGCGAGCTCGTGGAAGAGATCGTTGCCCTCGCGGGTGCGCTCGCCGACGCCGGCGAACACCGAGTACGAACCCGACTTCTTCGCGACGTTGTTGATGAGCTCCTGGATGA
>JAPLLF010000759.1 GCA_026387715.1 Pseudomonadota bacterium | reverse complement strand
GTCGGGGCGCGGGAGCTTGGGCGGCATGCGACCGGGAGCGTACGCCATGAATTGACTACGGAATCCGAATACTGAACACTCGCGCAGTGACGACAGCCTACGCACCACTGTGGTGCAAGTCGAACTTCTCGTTCCTCGAAGGCGCGTCGCATCCCGCCGAGCTCGTCGAGGAGTGTCATCGCCTCGGCATCCGCGCGCTCGCGCTCACGGATCGCGACGGCGTCCACGGGATGGTGCGGGCGTTCGTCACGGCGCGCGAGCTCGGCGTCCAGCTGATCGGCGGCGTGCAGCTCACCGTCGCCGCACCCCAGGCCCGGCTCGCGAGCTCGCCGATCTCCATCGGGCTGCACGCGGATCCCGGATGGGAGGTCGACCCGGGCGACGCGCCCTCGGCGAGCTCGACCGGCCGGCGTGGGCGCAAGCAGCGGCCGGCGGCGCGCGCGCCGATCGTCGACGCTGGATCGACCTCGACGATCGTGCTGCTCGCGATCGATCGCGCCGGGTGGGCCAACCTCGTACGGCTGTGCACGATCGGCCGGCGGCGGTGTGACAAGGGGGCGTCGGTCGTCGCGTGGCGCGAGGTCTGCGAGCGCGCGGGTGGGCTGGTCGCGCTGTGGGGCGGCGAGGGCAGCCTGTTCGCGGGCGAGCCCGAGCTGCCACCGGCGATCGTCGACGACGTCCGCGCGGCGTTCGGCGATCGGCTGTACGCCTCGCTCGCGCGGCACCGGCGCGTCGACGATCCGGCGCGCGAGGCGCGCACGCGGGCGCGCGCGACGGCGCTGGGGATCGCGACCGTCGCCGCGAACGAGGTCCTCTATCACATGAGATCGCGGCGCGCGCTGCAGGACGTGCTGACGTGCATCCGCCACGGCGTCACGCTCGCGACCGCCGGCCGCCGGATCCGTGGCAACGACGAGCACGACCTGCGCACGCCGCACGCGTTCGCCAGGCTGTTCGAGGACGATCCGTGGTCGGTCGCGCGGTCGCTCGAGGTCGCGGCGCGCTGCACGTTCTCGCTCGGCGAGCTGCGCTATCGCTATCCGTCCGAGCGGCTGCCGAGCGGCAAGACGTCGGCCGAGCACCTGCGCGAGCTCACCTACGCCGGCGCGGCGGGGCGCTACGCCGACGACATCCCGTCGGCGGTGCACCGCCAGCTCGACGCCGAGCTCGCGGTGATCGAGGAGCTCGACTACCCGGGTTACTTCCTCACGATGTTCGAGATCGTGGCGTACTGCAAGCGCCGCGACATCCTGTGCCAGGGCCGCGGCTCGGCGGCGAACTCGGCGGTGTGCTTCTGTCTCGGGATCACGGCCGTCGATCCGGTGCGGATGGGGCTCCTGTTCGAGCGGTTCCTGTCGCGCGAGCGCGCGGAGCCGCCGGACATCGATCTCGACATCGAGCACGAGCGCCGCGAGGAGGTCATCCAGCACGTGTACGGCGTGTACGGCCGCGACCACGCCGCGATGGTGTGCAACGTGATCCGCTATCGCCCGCGCTCGGCGATCCGCGACGTCGGCAAGGTGCTCGGCATCCCGGAGACCTCGCTCGATCGCGCGGCGAAGCAGCTGTCGTCGCATGGCGGGCTCGTCGAGCAGGCGGCGCTCGCCCACGCGGGGCTCGCCGAGCACGGCCCCGCGTTCGCGCACCTCGCGCGGCTCGCCGACGAGATCCTCGAGTTCCCGCGTCACCTCGGCGTCCACCCGGGCGGGTTCCTGCTCGGCCACGAGCCAGTGCACGACATCGTGCCGATCGAGAACGCGTCGATGGCGGGGCGCACGGTGATCCAGTGGGACAAGGACGACATCGAGGACCTCGGGCTGTTCAAGGTCGACCTGCTCGGGCTCGGCGCGCTGCACCAGCTCCACCTCGGGCTCGATCTGATGCGTCAGCACCGCGGCATCGAGCTGACGATGGCGACGATCCCCGCCGAGGACGCCGCGACCTACGACATGATCTGCACCGCCGACACCGTCGGCACGTTCCAGATCGAGAGCCGCGCGCAGATGTCGATGTTGCCGCGGCTGCGTCCGCGCACGTTCTACGATCTGGTGATCGAGGTCAGCCTGGTGCGGCCCGGGCCGATCGCCGGCGGCATGGTGCATCCCTACCTCCGCCGGCGCCGCGGCGAGGAGGTCGTCGAGTATCCGCACGCGTGCCTCGAGCCCGTGCTCGCCAAGACGCTGGGCGTGCCGCTGTTCCAGGAGCAGGTCATGCGGCTCGCGATCGTCGCGGCCGACTACACCCCCGGCGAGGCCGATCAGCTCCGGCGCGACATGGCCGCGTGGCGGCGCACCGGGCGGATCGAGAAGCACCGCGATCGCCTGATCGACGCGATGGTCGGCAAGGGCATCGCGCGCGAGTTCGGCGAGCGCGTGTTCGAGCAGATCCGCGGCTTCGGCGAGTACGGCTTTCCGGAGTCGCATGCGGCGAGCTTCGCGTTGATCGCGTACGCGACGTGCTGGATGCGCAAGCACTACCTTCCGGAGTTCACGGCGTCGCTGCTCAACGCGCAGCCGATGGGGTTCTATGCGCCCGCGACGATCGTCGGCGACGCGCAACGGCACGGGCTCGAGATCCGGCCGATCGACGTGGCGACGAGCGCGTGGGACTGCACGCTCGAGCCGACCGACGACGACTTCGGGTTCGCGGTCCGCATGGGGCTGCGCTGGGTGCGCGGCATCCAGCGCGGCGAGGGCCAGCACGTCGAGGACGCGCGCGCGGCGCGGGCGTTCCAGTCGATCGAGGACTTCGTGCGTCGCGTGCCGGTGAGCCGGCGGGTGTTCGACGCGCTCGCGGAGACCGGCGCGCTGGTCTCGCTCGCGGGCGTCGGCGACGGGCGGCGCGACGCGCTGTGGCAGGTCGCGGGCTGGGTCGTGCGCAAGGACGACGACGTCGCGCTCGGCGAGGCGTACGAGGAGCCGAAGCTGGCGCCGCTCCAGCGCGTCGAGGAGATCTTCTGGGACTACCGCACGAGCGATCACTCGACGCGCGGGCACCCGCTCGCGCCGCTGCGCGGCGAGCTG
>JAPLLF010000833.1 GCA_026387715.1 Pseudomonadota bacterium | reverse complement strand
ATATATCTTTGTCCAGTTACGGCTTCAGCAGCCGCTCTACGAGTACGCGAAGAAGACGGGCACGTCGAAGGCGGTCCTAGACCACCTCTTTCAGTTCCCGCGCGGCCGCCGCAACAAGCGCGGAATCATTCGCCACGAGCGCGGCCACGACGACCACTTTCACGTGCGTTTCACCGCGGGCTAAGGGCCCGCGCGAAAACAAGTTCAGCTTTTTTGCCGCGATGCGCCCTCGATCGCAAGGAGCCAATCCGAAGTCATACTGGTAGTATTACAAGCGGTTGGCGACGCCGCGAGCGATGCGCAGCGTGCGCAAACAAAGCAAACTTTGTTTTGGTGCGGGCCCTTAGGGCCTGCCAGAAAATAAACAGATTTCTTGGCATCATACCGATACCATTAGATCTTCGCCGAATGATTTTGTCCAAGAATGAAGCGCTCGTAGCCTCGATTCGGGAGAGATACCTTGCGGTCAAAGACTCGCTCGGTGAGCGAGCTCGACGACTCTTTGTGGCGAGCGAGGCGAAGGCAGCGGGCTACGGCGGCGTCCGTGCGGCGGCGAACGCGACGGGCATGGCGCCCAGCGTGATCGGGCGTGGCAAGGCCGAGATAGCGGCGCTCGAAGCGGGCGTGGCCAGCCCGTTGGACGCGACGCGTAGTCGTCGAGCGGGCGGCGGCCGGAAGAAGGTAACCGTGTCTGATCCGCCGCTCCTCGGGGACTTGAAGGCCCTGGTGGAGTCGACGACCCGCGGGGACCCGATGTCGCCACTGCTGTGGACGGCGCGGAGCCAGCGAAACCTGGTCGCCGCGATGAAGCAGGCCGGGCATTCGCTGAGCATGCCGACCCTCGCGGACCTGCTGCGCGGGCTGGGCTACAGCCTGCAGGGAAATCGAAAGCGCCAAGAGGGCGCGCAGCACCCCGATCGGGACGCGCAGTTTCAGCACATCGCGGAGGTCGTGCGGCGGCAAGGTGACGCCAACGAGCCAGCGATCTCGGTCGACACGAAGAAGAAGGAGTTGGTGGGCGAGTACAAGAACGCGGGCCGCGAACTCCGCCCGAAGCACGACCCAGAGCCCGTGCGCGTGCATGACTTCATCGACCCCGAGCAGGGCAAGGCGGCCCCGTACGGCGTGTACGACCTCGCTCAGAACGAGGCCTGGGTGAGCGTGGGGCTCAGTCACGACACGTCCGAGTTCGCGGTCAACGCCATCCGCACGTGGTGGGTGGAGATGGGGCGCGCGCGCTATCCGAACGCGACGTCGCTCGTGGTCACGGCAGATGGTGGCGGCAGCAACGGCTATCGCGTCCGCCTCTGGAAGCTCGAACTCCAGGCGCTCGCAGACGAACTCGGCATCGCGATTCACGTCTGCCACCTGCCGCCCGGGACCAGCAAATGGAACCACATCGAGCACAAGCTCTTCTCGTTCATCACCCAGAACTGGCGTGGGAAGCCCCTGATCACCCACCAAGTCATCGTCGAGCTGATAGGAGCGACAACCACCAGGACTGGCTTGAAGGTTCGCTGCGCGTTGGACACTCGATCGTACGCGACCGGGCGGCGGGTGACCGATGCGGAACTGGCCACCGTAAATCTCGCACCGTGTACGTTTCATGGCGAGTGGAATTACAGCATACTTCCCACAGGTCGCGATCCAGTCGGCTACGTGATCTAGTTATTTTCTGGCAGGCCCTTAGGGCCT
>JAPLLF010001219.1 GCA_026387715.1 Pseudomonadota bacterium | reverse complement strand
GGTGGGGGCGTGCTTGCCGGTCATCGGTCGCTGAGATCCGCGGCCGCTGCCGTGGGTTCGTGATTCGCGGCCAGAACGCTGGATCCCACGGCCGGAACGCTGGATTCGCCGCCTCGCTACTCCCCGTCGGCATCGAGCGGCACGCCAGCATCGGCCGGCAGCTCGGCGGCTCGCTGTTTCAGCGCGCGGATCTCGGCTTTCATCAGCTGGATCTGCTCGGCGGTGTCGATGCGGACGCCGTCGATCTCGCCGGGGTCGAGGTCGGCGAGCTCGCGATCGAAGGCTGCTTCGGCGTCGCGGCAGTCGCCGACGTGGCTTGCCCCGATGCCACCGGACGTCGCGAACAGGACCGCGACGACGACCGACGACACCAGCGGCACCGTGGGGTAGACGCCGTCGACGATCATCGCGGCGAGGTTGGCGGCTGCCCCGAGCGATGCGCCGAGATCGATCGAGGTCAGCGCGTAGCTCGACTCGCACTTCGGCAGCTCACGCGGCAGCCGATGTTTGGGCGCGTCACGCGACCAGATCATGCTGCAGCCGCTCGCCGCCATCGTCGCCACCAACACCACACCCGCCAGCTTCGTCATCGGCGGCAGCGTAGGCCGATCGCGTTGTCGCGTCTGCTCGGTCGCCTACTTCCGCTTGCGCTTCACGCGACGCTTCGCGGGACGCATCAACGACACCAGCTCGGCGGCGAACCGATCCGCACGTTCCTCCATCTCGGTAGTTCGCGTTCGACCACACCCACGGTCGAATACCAGGTGAGCGATCTCGTGCGCGATCGTCAGCCGGCGCTCCTTGTCGGTGAGGTCGCTCGAGTACGAGACCATCGGCGTGCCGTCGTCCGGGTGAAGCCACGCCATGCCCATGACGCCTGTCGGCAGCGTCGACGACTCGAACAAGTACCAGTCGCTATTCACGACGGTTCGGCTCATCGACCGGGGCCCTTCTTGGCGGGCTTCGTCGGGATCGAACTGGCCGATGGGGATCCGTTGCGCGCCTTGGCCTTTGGCTTCGTCGTCACACGGGCCGAGATGGTCGCGTCACGACGCACACGGCTCGCCGCGATCTCGGTCGACGTCGAGCTCGGGGGCGTGAAGCCCCTGATCTGCATGTTCAACGTGTTCCGGATCCACTCCGACAACGTGTAGCTGTAGTCCTCGTCGTCCGGGGTCTCGGCAGCTGCACGCCATGCCTCGAACTCGGCCGGGGTCACGCGGAGTTGGATCGTCTTGCTCTTGATTCGAGGGGGCATGTAGCTACGTATGTACTACGTATGTAGCTACAGTCAAGCGCCGCGCCTGCGCGAGACGGCGACGGATCGATCGGGCGCGTTGTCGGCGTCGACCTTGCGGGGTCGCTTGTCGATGCCGGCATCGGCGAGCGTCGGAGAGGTTTCACCGACATTCTGAAATGTCGGTGAAACCTCGACGAATCCAGCGAGTCGCATGTAATCGCTTGCGCGTTGCTGATCGATCCCCGCGGTCGTCAGCATGTCGCCCCAGCCCTTGGCCACCTCACACGCGCGACGACGACGCGGATCCCACGCCGATCGCGGCGAGCGCCTCGCCGATCGATCTCACGACGACGGCCGGCGCGCCGCTCCACGAGTCCCACCACTTCACTTGCGACGACGTCAGGTCGCCGCGTCCGCCTTCCGCCTCGCGTCGCTGACTCTTGCCGCCGCGCGCGCCGAGCGGGAGCTTGACCTCGAGGAGCGTCGTGCGCCCCTGGTAGCCGACGAGCAGATCGGGCACGCCAGGATCGCCGAGCCGGGTGACGACCGCGCCAGCTGATCGCAGGGCTTCGACGATCGCGGGTTCGTTGGCGTCGCGTGCGCGCGCGTACTTCATCGCTGGCTGACGTGGGCGCCGGCGCGCTGCAACGACTTGCGGTGCTCGGCGGCGCGGTAAAGTTCCAACCCGCGAGCCGAGTCCATGATGTCGCCGTAGGCCTCGACGACGCTGCAGCCGATCGCGGCCGCGCGGGCCTTCGCCAGCTGCTCGAGCTCGTACGCCTCGGGCTCGTGCGCCTTCCGCGCGACGTCGCGCTGGTCATCGGCTGCCTTCGCGACGGCCTTCGAGGCCGTGTCGATCTGCAGGCCGCGGTTGTTCCAGGCGGCGATCAGGTCGCACTCGGCCTTGTACATGGCCTGGCTGCGCTCGGTGTACAGCTCGGAGATCCGCGCGCTCGTCGCCGCGAACGCTGGCGAGATCCGTTCCAGCCGGGCGCGGGACTCGGACAGGTCCAAGTTTTGGGCGAGGCTGAAAGATTCGATCGACGCCGTCATCGAGGCCGTCAATTTCGCGATCTCCACGTCGAACGGCTTCGCGGCAGCGGCGACCGGCGCGCTCTTCTCCTCCCAAATCGCGTTGTAGGCGTCCTTGCCTGCCGTAGTCCGAAGCACCGCGTCGGTCGCCGTGCCGCGGTCGACGCCGCGGGCCTTCGCGTACGCGGTGATCATCGCGTCGAGCGTCGCCTCGCGCTTCACGATGGCATCCACGCCAGCGGGCGGCGACGGCGCGGCCTTCGCGATCGTCTCGACGGGATTCGCGGTGAGCCAGACCTGTCCCCAGCTGCCGACGCTGGTGATGTTCCGCTTCGCGATGGCGCGCGCGAATTCGTCGCCGTGCGACGCGACCATCCCGTCGAGGTACGCAACGGACTCGGCGACGACCCGATGCTCGTACGCCAAGTCGGACGCGAGGGTGTCGGCCTGCTTCGCCAGGTCGGCCCGGTGAGCCGCGAGCTTGGCCTCGACCTTGGGATCGGCGTCGCCGACGAGCGGCTCGCGGATGCCCGATCCGCTGATACTGACGCCGCCCAGCTCGCCGCTCTTGAGCTTGGCGAGCACCGACGGCGACGGCTTGAGCGCGACCATCAGCCCGCTGGTCTTGACGTCGCCGAGGCCGAACGCGGCCGCGATGTCCGCGTCCATCGGCATGCAGAAGATCACCTTGCCTGCCTCGGGGTTCTCGTCGTGCATCTCGTCGACGGCCCCGCCACCGTCGGTCATGAAGTCCATGGCGGCCTTCATGAAATCGGGATCCACGACGTCGCCCTGCAGGTCGGCGTGTGGCGTGCCGTCGGGGTTCGTCGACATGAAGGCCCAGAAGAAACAGAGGCCGAGCTCGTCGCTGACCTTCGCCAGCCGTGCGGTTGCGGTGATCTCGTCGCCGGTCGGGGCGCGCTTGATGAGGAGCGTCGTCGCGTTCGGCTGCGCGGGAAAATCTACGACGCTGCAAAATTTGATCGAGGTGATGCGGAGCTTGAACTTGGGGGTGAGCTTGGACATGGTCTGATTCCTGGTGACGTGGTGACGTGCGGTGATGGGGTTGTCGTGGGTTCGGGATCGGGGTCGTCGGGGTCGTCGTCGTCGGCTACCTGCCTTGACGTGGTCGGGTTCGGGTTCGGGGTCGGCTATCCGCCTTGACCGCCGAGCAGGGACAGCAGGGACGTCTGCGAGCTGGCCACGATCGGCGCGTCGTACTCGGTGCCGAGCATTCCGCCGTGAGGGTTGCCCGCGGTGCGCGCCCTCGCGTTGAGCTCGTGGATCGCGTAGGCCGCGCAGTCCATGGCGTCGTCGTGTTTCGTGGCGCCGGCCAGCTCCTCGACGAAGTCGGCAAGCCACGACACGCCCAGGGGCAGAATCGCGTTGCCGGCTTCGATCGTCGCCGAGACCATGCCGATGCGCTCGGCCTTCGAGCCCAAGGGCTTCACGGCGATCACGTTGGGCAGGCCAGCGGCGGCCAGCTCCTCGATCGCGCCAGCACCGTTCGCGGCGCGCTCGACGATGATCTTGCAGCCGGGAAAGTCGGCAGCCATTGCCTTGATCGCCGCGACGCTGGCGAGCAGGCCCGCACGCTGCCGCCACTGCGCGAGCAGGTACCGCGCGGGACCGACGGCGCCCCACGCTTGTGCGACCGCGTAGTCGCCCTTCATCGATCCGAACGTGAGATCGACGGCGATCACGACGCGCGCGCATCGCTTCGGGGTCGCGACCGCCTCGATCGTCGTGTCGCATCCCGAGGGCCGCGGGGTGTT
>JAPLLF010000736.1 GCA_026387715.1 Pseudomonadota bacterium | reverse complement strand
CCTCGACCTCGGCCAGCTCCAGCGCTGGCTGGGCCCCCTCGCGGCCTCGCGATAGATCTCTCCCTCGGAACGACCTGATGCATCCGTGCTGATCGGGGGCGCGGCTCCGTCGTACACGTGGCGCATGTGCACGATCTGGCGACCGCGCCCACTCTTCTGGGAGCGTTCGAGGTCGGCACGAAGCGAGCGCGCCAGGGCGAACACACCCCTTTGGCCGCGAGTTCCGCAGCGGCCCCGTATTCACCACCCTCGCTGGTGCCGCCCGGACGCCGTGACGTTTTGCCAGCTCGCGTTCTTCCAAGCCAGCGAGGATGTTTGAGCGGCCAAAGGCGGTGTGTTCGCCCAGCGCGAGCGCGTGGACGGTCTCCCGTCGGATCCAGTCATGGATCGCGGCGCGCGTGCCGGGCCAGTCCGTCGTGCGCTAGTGCTTACAGCCGGGGCCGTGCTTGTGCTCGCCGTGATCGTGACCGGCGGCGCCGTGATCGTGACCCTCGTGGCCATGATCGTGGCCCTCGTGGCCGTGATCGCAGTTGGGGCCGTGGACGTGCTCGGCCATCTCCTTTTTGACTTTCGCCATGTCGAGGCTTTGGGCCTGCGCGACGAGCTGGTCGAGCGCGGCGGGCGGCAGCGCGCCGGCCTCGCGGAACAGCAGGACGCCGTCGCGGAACAGCATGAGCGTCGGGATCGCCTGGATCTGCGCGCCGCCCGCGAGCTCCTGCTGCGCCTCGGTGTCGATCTTGCCGAACACGACGTCGGGGTACTTCTCCGACGCCTTCTCGAACACCGGCGCGAACGCCTTGCACGGACCACACCATTCGGCCCAGAAGTCGAGGAGGACGATCCCACCCTTCTCGATCGTTTGTTGGAAGTTCGCTTCGGTGATCTCGAGAGTAGCCATGACCTGACGTTCACGCTGGCCGCGGTGGCGGTGTTCCTCCTCGGCAAGGGCTTCGAGGGCTCGAAGGGCTGGTTCATGGCCTACCCGACGATGGACGTCGGCGGCAAGGCGTACCTCGGGATGTTCAGCCACATCCTGGGCCACGCGAACTGGCAGCACCTGATGGGCAACTTCATGCTCATCCTCCTGATCGGGCCGATCCTCGAGGAGCGCTGGGGCTCGATCTCGTTGCTGTTCATGATCCTCGTGACCGCGCTGGTCACCGGCCTCATCAACGTCGCGTTCGCGAGCCAGGGGCTCGTCGGCGCGAGCGGCGTCGTGTTCATGATGATCCTGCTCGCGTCGATGGCGAACATCCGCGCGGGCGAGATCCCGCTGACGTTCATCGTGATCGCGCTGGTCTACCTCGGCGGCGAGGTCGTCGCCGCGGTGAAGGGCGGCGACAACATCTCGCACATGGCCCACCTGATCGGCGGCGCGACGGGGGCGCTGTTCGGGTTCATCGGCGCCAAGCCGAAGGCCGGCGCGGACGCCCGGCCGATCGGGCTCGTCGGCGCGAAGAAGCCGCTCGCGATCGACAAGATCGATCTCGATAAGCTGTAGCTTCGGGGCATGTCGCTAGCTGGAAAGACGCTCTTCATCACCGGCGCGAGCCGTGGCATCGGCCTCGCGATCGCGCTCCGCGCGGCGCGTGATGGCGCCAACATCGCGATCGCGGCCAAGACCGCGGAGCCGAACCCGAAGCTGCCGGGCACGATCTACACGGCGGCCCAGGAGATCGAGGCCGCGGGCGGCAAGGCGCTGCCGTGCCTGTGCGACATCCGCGACGAGGCGCAGGTCGCCGCCGCGGTGGCCAAGACCGTCGAGACGTTCGGCGGCATCGACATCTGCGTGAACAACGCGTCGGCGATCCACCTGTCGACGACCGAGCAGACGCCGATGAAGCGCTACGACCTGATGCACTCGATCAACACCCGCGGCACGTTCGTGACGTCGCAGGCGTGCATCCCGCACCTCCGCACGTCCGCCAAGAAGCACGGCGTCGCGCACATCCTCAACATGTCGCCGCCGCTCAACATGGAGCGCAAGTGGTTCGCGCCGCACGTCGCCTACACGATGGCGAAGTTCGGCATGAGCATGTGCGTGCTCGGCATGGCCGGCGAGTTCGAGAAGGATCACATCGCGGTCAACGCGCTGTGGCCGCGCACGGTGATCGCGACCGCGGCGGTGCAGAACCTGCTCGGCGGCGACGCGACGATGAAGGGCTCGCGCAAGCCGACGATCATGGCCGACGCGGCCTACGCGATCTTCCACAAGGGCGCCGAGGAGACCGGCAAGTTCTTCATCGACGACGAGGTGCTGATCGCGTCGGGCAAGACCGACCTGTCGGAGTACAAGAGCGACCCGACGACCGACGCGCTGTTCCCCGACTTCTTCGTCTGATCGATCGTCTGATCGATCAGGATCACCGCGAGGGTGCGAGCTGGGGCATCACCTTGCCCATCTCGACGTACTCGTGGTGCGCGCCCATCCACAGATCGTCGACGGTGAGCGCGCGGTTGGCGCGCGCCGCGATCACCGCCGCACGGACGACCGCGTTCTTGATGTAGCCGCCGGTCATGTCGAACTTGTCGGCGAGCGCCTCGAAGTCGACCACGGCGTGGAGCCCGGTGCCCGGCGGCAGCAGGCGGCGCCACAGCTGCGCGCGCTCCTCGGGCTCGGGCTCGGGGAACCGCACGCGGAAGTTGAGCCGGCGCTGCAGCGCGGGGTCGATCGCGGCCTCGGCGTTGGTGGTCAGCACGCTGACGCCGTCGAACGTCTCCATGCGCTGCAGGAGGTAGTTGACCACGAGGTTGGCGAACCGGTCCTGCGCGCTCTTGAGCTCGGTGCGCTTGCCGAACAGCGAGTCGGCCTCGTCGAACAGCAGCATCGCGTGCGCGTCCTGCGCCTCGTCGAAGATCTTGCCGAGGTTCTTCTCGGTCTCGCCGACGAACTTCGACACGACGGCGGACAGGTCGATGCGCACGAGCTCGAGGCCCAGCTCGGAGGCGACCACCGAGGCGGCCATCGTCTTGCCGGTGCCGGGCTCGCCGGAGAACAGCCCGGCCACGCCGCGCGAGATCCCGAGGTGGCGCTGGTAGCCCCACTGCTCGAGGATGCGCGTGCGCTCGCGCACCATCGCGACCATGTCGTGCAGCGTGTCGACGACGTCGTGCGGCAGCACGAGCTCGGCGAACCGCGCCTTCCGGTGGACGACGGTGCCGTAGGTGCCGAGCCGCATGGTCAGCCGGCGACCGACGGCGGCCTCGAGCGCCGCGAGGTCGAGCGGCGTGCCGGCCGCGTCGGCGTAGCGGCGCGCCTCGCCGACGACGTCCGCGATCGCGCCGGGCCCGATCACGTAGCGGGCGGCGAGCTCGACGACGATCGCCGCTTGTGCGTCGTCGAGCGGGCCGGACGAGATCGCCGTCTGCCACGCGCGCTCGCGATCGGCGAGCTCCATGCGCGGCATCGCGATCCCGAGCTGCGGGCGGTGCAGCTCGACGTGGCCGCGGTGCGGCGTCGACGCGATCACGAGGCCCGCGATGCTCGCGAGCGCGTCGCGATGATCGAGCGCGAGCTCGCCACGCTCGTCGTACAGCGCGTCGACCTCCTCGAGGTAGATCACCGCGTCGCGGATCCGCGCGGCGGCGACGAGGTTGGCGAGCAGCGCCGCGCGGGTGCGGCGCTCGAGCGCGACGAGCTGCGCGACGTGGACGACGAGCAGCGGCCGCGCGAGCGTGCGGGCGATCCGCTGGGCGACCGCGCGCCGCCCCGCGCCGCGCGGTCCGCGGATCGTGATCGCGACGTCGGCGGCGCCGAGCTCGCGTACGCGCGCGGTGACCGCGTCGGTGGCGGCGGTCGTGCCGTCGGGCAGCGCGATCGTGGGCGTGCCGTCGAGCGCGCAGATCGCCGCGAGCGGCGGGCCGATCGCGTCGTCGCCCGCGAGCCACGCGAGCGCGGCGGGCGAGATCTCGATCGTCGCGCCGAGCCCGTCGCCGTCGACGAGCAGCAGCCGGCCGCGGCGCAGCGGCGCGCCGACCGTCAGCGCGCGGACGACCTCCGCGCCTTCGAGCGCGGCGATCTCCGCGATCGTCTCGGCGTACAGCGCGGGGCGGCGGCGCGGCGCGAGCGCGTGCGCGAGCTCGCGGGTGTCGAGGTCGATCGCGTAGGCGAGGGTGACGTCGAGGATCGCGCGCGCGACCGCGCCCAGCCCCAGGCGCTGCGCGCCGGTCGCGATCCGCGCGCCCGCGGGTGGCAGCGCGGCGATCGCCGCGGTCAGCTCGGCGGCGGCCTTGCGATGCGAGCCCTGCGGCCGCAGCGTCGGGCCCGCGATCCGCGCGAGCGCCGCGTCGTCGCGCAGGTACACCTGCGCCAGCCCGCGGCCGTCGGCGAACCCCGCGCCGGCGTTGAGCCGCCGCACGAGCGCGAGCTCGGCGCGCAGGCGGACCGCGCGCGCGACGTCGTCGAGCTCAGCCACGGCGGCCGCCGCGACCGGCGGGCTTGCCTGGCGTGGGCGCCGGCTCGTCGGACAGGGTCGACGCCGCGGGCGGCTCGTCGGGCAGCGGCTCGCCATCGAGCGTCGAGCCCGGCTTGGCGATCACGCGCTCCGGGCCATCGAGCGAGGTGTCCTCGGCCGGACCCGTCGGGACCGGCGTCGTGCCGTCGTCCGGTGGTTTGTCGCCGGGTGGGGCGTGCTCGGCGAGGCCAGCCTTCTCCCAGTCGTAGAGCTCCTCCTGCGCGTCCTCGAGGCTCGTCAGCTCCGTGCGCAGCACGTCGAGGGGGCCGACCAGCTCCGCGATGCCGATCTGGAGGTTCGGCTGCAGGATCGCGAGCGCCTGCTCGAGCAGGTCACGGCGATCCTCGGCGAACACGGTCGCTACTCGGTCTTCTCCCACCACTGACACCACCACGGCCCGCCGACGAGGATCCGCAGCTTCGGATGCCAGCAGTACGAGATCTTGTCGTCGGGGTTCATGTAGTAGAGGCAGTTGTCGCAGCGCTCGTCGCCGTACGGCTGCCCCTTGAGCACGTTGTCGGCGATCAGGTGCGACAGCTCGATCGCCTTCTTCTCGTCGATCGGCTTGGGCTCGGGCTTCGGGAGCGGGTCGTCTTCGGCCATGCCCGCGAGCATACCCGAGCCGTCGCCGCGCCGCGCCGATCGGTCGCGTCTTCAGCCGCGTCTTCAGCTCGGGGCGAGGCGCCGCGAGAACCACGCGACCGTCTCGACCATGCCGTCGGCGACCTGGTGGGTCGGCACGTAGCCGAGCGCCGCGCTGATCTTGTCGATCGCGGCCTGCGAGTGCATCACGTCCCCGGCGCGCGGCGCCTCGAACACCGGCCGGACGTCGGCGACGTGGGGGTGATCTTTCTTGAGCTGGTCGCGGATCATGTCGTGGAGCTCGACGAGGTCGGTGCGGCCGTTGCAGCCGCAGTTGTAGACCGTGCCGGTCACCGCCGGATCGGTCGCGGTCGCGGCGAGCAGGTTGGCCTGCACGATGTTGTCGACGTAGCAGAAGTCGCGGCTGTTCTTGCCGTCGCCGAAGATCGTGCACGGGTTGCCCGCGACCATCCCGGCGATCCACCGCGGGATCACGGCCGCGTAGACGCCGTTGGGATCCTGGCGGCGCCCGAACACGTTGAAGTAGCGCAGGCCGATCGACTGCTGGCCGTAGACGTCGTGGAACACCCGCGCGTAGATCTCGTCGACGCGCTTGGTGACCGCGTACGGCGACAGCGGCGTGCCGATCCGCTCCTCGTGCTTGGGGAGCCCCGGGTGATCGCCGTACACCGACGAGCTCGACGCGTAGACCACGCGGCCCACGTTGGCGTCGCGCGCCGCGACGAGCACGTTCAAGAACGCGTCGACGTTGTGCTGGTGGGTCGCGATCGGATCGTTGATCGAGCGCGGCACCGAGCCGAGCGCGGCCTCGTGGAGCACGATGTCGACGTCCTTGCAGGCGCGCTTGGCGACCGCGGGATCGCGGAGGTCGCCCTCGATGAACTCGAACTGCAGCCGCTCGTCGGGGTTGATCGCGAGCACGTCGTCGAGGTTGCGCCGGTGCCCGGTCAGGAAGTTGTCGACGCCGACGACCGTCTGGCCGAGGTCGAGCAGGCGCTCGAGCAGCGCGGAGCCGATGAAGCCGGCGACCCCGGTGACGAGCCACCGGCGCGGCGAGTTGACGAGATCTTCGCAGACTTCGTCGTAGCGGGTCCGCACCAAGGGGCTACAGGCTCCAGAGCTTGATGCCGCGCGGCGCCTTGCCGGGGGGCAGGATGCTCTTGACGTCGATCATCACGCCGCCATCCTTCACGCGGGCGTAGATGCTCGGGATGTCCTTGACGTAATCGGTGTGCGAGACCGCGAGGATCACGGCGTCGAGGTTCGTCAGCTGGTCGAGCGGCGTGATGTGGATCCCGTACTCCTCGAACGCCTCCTCGGCGTTGCCGAGCGGATCGTGGACCATCGCCGTGATGCCGAACTCGGCGAGCTCCTTGACGATGTCCGGGATCTTCGAGTTGCGGAGGTCGGGCACGTTCTCCTTGAACGTGAGGCCGAGGATCGCGACCCGCGCCTTGCGGAGCGGCACGTCGGAGGTCGTCAGCATCTTGACGACCTTGCCGGCGATGAACGGCGCGATGCTGTTGTTGATGCGTCGCCCGGCGAGGATGACCTCCGGCTGGTAGCCGAGCTCCTGCGCCTTGGTGGTCAGGTAGTACGGGTCGACGCCGATGCAGTGACCGCCGACGAGGCCGGGCGTGAAGCGGAGGAAGTTCCACTTGGTGCCGGCGGCGTCGAGCACGTCCTGCGTGCGGATGCCCATGCGATCGAAGATCAGCGCGAGCTCGTTCATCAGCGCGATGTTGAGGTCGCGCTGGGTGTTCTCGATGACCTTCGCGGCCTCGGCGACCTTGATCGACGGCGCGCGGTGCACGCCGGCCTTGACGACGGACGAGTACACGGCGGCGACTCGCTCGGCCGACGCGGGCGTCTGCCCGGCGGTGACCTTGATGATCTTCTCGAACGTGTGTTCCTTGTCGCCCGGGTTGATGCGCTCGGGCGAGTAGCCGAGGAAGTAGTCGACGCCGTTCTTGAGGCCGCTGCCGGCGTCGAGGATCGGCCCGCAGATGTCCTCGGTGACGCCCGGATAGACCGTCGACTCGTAGCAGACGATGTCGCCCTTCTTGAGGTGCGGCGCGATCGTCTTGCTCGCGCTGATCATCGGCGAGAGGTCGGGGCGGTTGTTGCTGTCGATCGGCGTCGGCACTGCGACGATGTAGAACGTGCAGTCCGCCAGCTTCTTGGGGTCGGCGGTCATGTCGAGCTTGGTCGCCGACGCGAGCTCGGCGTCCGAGACCTCGAGCGTGTCGTCGTGGCCGGTCTTGAGCTCGTCGATCCGCCGCTGGCGGATGTCGAACCCGATGGTCGGGCTCTTGCGGCCGAAGCTGATGGCGACCGGCAACCCGACGTAGCCGAGTCCAATGACAGCAACCTTCTCCTGTTCGACAGACATCGCGAGGAGCAGACCACGATCGCGACTAGCCGAGCAAGAGCACGCCGAGGAAACGGCCGACCGGCATCAGCTGTGCGAGCCCGACCAGCTCCTGCTCCCGGGTGCGGTGTGCGCGTCCGACCAGTGCGACCGCGTCCATGCAGGCAGCGGCGCTGGCGTGCTCGCCGAGCAGCTCGAAGCCGGTGAGGTCGACGAGCACGTGCGCGAACAGGTCCGCGCCATCGAGCAGCACGCGCGCGAGCTGGGGGACGACCTCGCCGGCGCGCTCGACCCGCGGCGGCGACAGCAGGGCGAGCGAGCCGCGCAGCCAGCGCGTCGAGAACACCGAGTCGTCGCGATCGGTCGCCTGACCCTGGTTGAGCGACGCCAGCCCGGGGTACCGCACGTTCGCGTCGACCACCGCGATGGTCGCGCCGGTCAGCTCGGCGAGCGCGAGCCCGAGCTGGACGAGCAGGGGCGGTACGGCCACGGTGTCGTCGCTCGGCACGAAGCCGACGACGCGGATCTGGTCGTCGTGCAGGCGGCGCGCGATCCGGGCGCACGCGGCGCGAACCTCGCCGAGGCCGTCGCCCGAGATCGCGATCCCGAGGGACGCGAGGACGGCATCGCTCTCGTCGGTCACCCGTGGACCCTAGCAGGATCTGACGATCAGACCGGGCCGACCTGCGTCATGCGATAGGTCTCGAACACGAACTCCCGGAGCAGCCGGAGATCGCGCGCCGCGGCGAGCACGATGCGATAGCCGGTGCGGCGAACGAGGCCGAGCGGCCCACCGCGCGGGCCGTCGACGGCGACCAGCGTGTCGAAGCAGGTCTCACCCCGCGCCCACATGATCTCGTCGATCCCCGGCACCTCGATCTGCAGCGGCATCATCTTCTGGGTGCGGCCGCCGACGTACGGGCGCTCGAGGCGCAGCCCCGTCGACGACAGGTCGATGGCGAGCGCCCCGAGGTCGAGCTCCTGGTGGGTCTCCCAGCACATGGCCTCGACCTCGATACGCGGCGACAGACGGCGATGGTCCTGCATGGAAAAAATTTTCGGACGCGCGTACCGGCGGGGCCAATTATTGGCGACCGGATCAGGGGCGGATCAGGGGCGGATCAGCGCCGGATCAGCGCCAGCAGGCGGCGCGCCGTCGACGACAGCCCGTCGGGATCGAGCGAGGCCTCGGCCTGGCGCAGGGCCGAGGCGAGCGCCGCCGCATTGTCGCGCCCGGCCGCGTCGAGATCGTGCCACGCCGGGTGATAGCGCAGCTCGCCCGCGAGGGGCGCCGGTCGCCACGCCCCGGCGACCTGCTCGACGAGCTCGTCCTCCGGGTGCGCGTTCGTCGCGTCGTCGCTCATCGCGCTAGCTCCTCGATCGAGACGCCCCGCTTGCCGAGGCAGTCGGCGAGCAGCTTGCGGGCGCGGGTGAAGTTCTGGAGGAACGTGTTCGGCTGCATGCCCAGCGCGCCGGCGAGGTCGACGTCGTCGCGGGCGCCCGCGCTCGCGAGCCGCGCGTCGAACGCGGCGCGCGGCTTCGGCGGGAGCTTGTCGCGGCAGTCCGCGATCGCGTCGCGGAGCAGCGGATCCGGCGCGCTGACCACGGGCTGGTCGTCGGCGAGCGCGGCCTCGAGGTCGACGTCCTCGACCGGCCGTGCGCGCGTGCGCCGGAGCTCGCTGATCGCGAGGTTCCGCGCGATCCGGATCGCGAAGCGCACGAACGCGTGCGGGCGACCGTCGGGGACGAACCGCGGCGCGACCTGCCACGCGCGGAGCAGCGCCTCCTGCAGCACCGCCTCGACGTCGAGCACCGTCGCGAACGAGCGCAGGCTGGCGCGCACCGTCGCCTCGCTGCCGGCGAGCCAGCGGGCGAACGCGTCGGTGTCACCGGCGGCGATCGCCGCGACGAGGTGATCGCGATCGAGGGCGGCGGGCGCGGTCATGCCAGCAGCCACCACAGGAGGGCGAGGAGCGCGAGGAGCGCGAGCAGCGCGAGCACGAGCGTGGCGATCGCGCGCACGCGCTTGCTCTTCATGGGCACCGGGATCGGCGCGCTCGACGGGCGTTTCGCCGTCGCGCTCGTGGTGAACGCGGGCGGCTTGCCGTCGGTGGGGCGACGCGAGGCGACGTCGGCCTCGGCCTCGGCCCGCTTGCCGGCGAGCGACGGGGCTCCGAGCTTCATCGCCATCGGCCGCGGCGCGCTCGCCGGCGCCGGGCGGTCGAACGCACCGGTCGGCTCCTCGGTGGCGAACGCGCCGCCGCCGAGCTCCACGTCGGCTTCCTCGTCGTGATCCTCCGCTTCGAACGAGGCCACGCTCGCGGGCGGTGCACCGGGGCGCAGCCCGAACGCGGCGGCGTGCGTGCCGTACGGTAGCTCCTGCGGGATGTCGGCGTCCCGCACGGGCGCGGTCACCACGCGGGAGGTGTCGACCGCCACCCACGACGTCAGCCGGGTGGCGAGCTGGAACGTCACGCCGGTCTCCTCGATGGCGCGCTCGTGGTCGCGCGCGTCGGTCCCGGTCGCGATCCGCGTCTCGAGATCGGCGACGTGCTCGCGGCCGTAGAGCGCGACGATGGCCTGCTCGCCGTCGCCCGCGCGCGTCGCGGGGATGCGGACCCGGTGCTCCCACGGCTCGCCCGCGGTGTCGCCGCGCACCACGAGCTCGCCGCCGTCGGGCGACAGCGCGACCGCCGCGACGAGCGGCGCGCCGGCGAACACGTCGGGCAGGCCGACGGCGTCCTCGGGGCCCGATCGCAGGGCCGTGCCCGCGAGCTCGACGTTGGTGAGCACCGGCAGCCTCGTGCGATCGAGCAGCCGCTTCGCGCCGCGCTCGGCATCCTCGTCGGGACCGACCAGCACCTCCGCGCCGCGGCCGGCGCGGGCGAGCGCGATCGCGAGCGCGCGGTTGACCGCCGAGCCCACGCCGAGCACGTGCAGCCGGCACGAGCGCGGCAGCTTCGCGAGCAGCACGGCGAGGATCTCCTGCTCGCCGCCGACGTAGCCGTCGGTCACGAGGACGACCTGGCGCTGGGCGCCGAGCCGCAGGGTCGACAGCGCCTCGATCACCGCGGCGCGCATCTCGGTGCCGCCCTCGGCGGTGCGCCCGCGGATCCACTTGATCGCGTCGGCCTTCTCGCGCGTGGTCGCGAACGCCGGCGACTCCTTGTAGCGCCGCGGCTGGTTCGAGAACTCGATCAGCTCGAGCCGATCGCCCTCGCCGAGCGACTCGATCAGGAGCGGCAACACCCGCTTCGCGGTGTCGAGCGGGGCGCCGCTCATCGAGCCGCTGGTGTCGAGCAGGATCAGCAGGTCGCGTGCGACCCCGGTCGTCGCCGCGGCGGGCGGGACGATCGACACGAGCCCGTACGCGTGCGCGGCGTTGGGGTTCGCGAGCGAGCCGGACGACGACACGTAGCGCGGGCCGATCACCGTCGGGAACCGCAGCTCCCACTCGCCCTCGGGCAGCCACGCGAGGCGGAGGTCGACACCGATCCGCGCGACCAGCGTCGTGCGCGGCGGGAGGTTGCCGAGCTGCTGCGTGAAGATGTCGGCGCGCTCCTGATCGAGGATCGCCGCGGTGTGGCCCGCCGCGATCGCGCGCTCGAACGTCGCGCGGGCCGCCGCGCGGCGATCGACCTGGCCGACGATCCTCCGCGCACCGATCTCGAACGCGTAGCTGCTCACCGCGCCGTCGGCGGGTAGCGGCAGGCGATAGGTCACCCGCAGCGCCTCGTCGTGCGGATTCTCGTAGCGCTGCTCGAGCATCGCGCGGGCGATGCCGCCGCGCGCGTGGATCGCCAGCGTCACGCCGCGGAGCGGCAGGGCGCGACCGTCGGAGGTCACCACCTCGGCGCCAGATCGTTGTGCCATGGACATGCGGAGCGCGGACAGGAGGGGAAGCGTCATACCCGACCAACGCGAGCCCCTCGATTCTCGTGACAGAGAATCTTCGCGCGTATTATCTTGAAGGATCCCGGATGCTTACGTGCGCTACGCCATCGGCAACGACGGTCGCCGCGCGGGCCCCAGGAGGTTCTTCATCGCCTCGGGATTCGCCGGCTCCGCCTCACCCGACGCGAGCTCGAGCTCGAAGCCGGCGTCGCGGATCATCTGGTGGTCGGCCTCGGGGGTCGCGCCGCCGGTCGTCAGGTAGCCCTGGGTGAAGATCGAGTTGGCGGGAAACAGCGCCATCGCCTGCAGCGCGCGCAGCGTCAGCTCGCGTCCACCGGCGACGCGCAGGTCGGTCCGCGGGTGCACGAAGCGGAACATGCAGAGCGCGCGCAGCGCGTAGCCCGCCTCGACCTGCGGATAGTGCGCCAGCGGCGTGCCCGGGCGCGCGTCGAGGAAGTTCACCGGCACCGAGTCGACGTCGAGGTCGCGCAGCGTGAACGCGAGGTCGAGCAGGTCGTCCTCGCTCTCGCCGAGCCCGACGATCCCGCCGACGCAGGTGTCCATCCCGGCCTGCTGCTCGAGTCGCACCGTGTCGACGCGGTCGCGCCAGGTGTGCGTCGAGACGATCTGCGCGTAGTGGCGCTCGCTGGTCTCGAGGTTGTGGTTGAACCGATCGACGCCGGCCGCCGCGAGGCGCTGGGCCTTGGCCGCCGTGAGGATGCCGAGCGACGCGCACAGCTCGATGTCCATCTCGCCCTTGATGCGCTCGGCCGCGGCGCAGATCGTGTCGAGATCCCGCTGCGATGGCCCGCGCGTCGCGGTCACCATGCAGTAGCGCTTCGCGCGGGTGGCGTGCGCGCGGCGGGCGCCCTCGACGAGGTCGTCGACCGTCTTCATCGGCGCCTCGCCGCTCGGCGACGCCGTGCCCTCACCGGCGTGCTTGCTCGACTGTGAGCAGAACCCGCAGTCCTCGGGACACGCGCCGACCTTGGCGTTGTCGAGGACGTGGAGCGACACGCGGCGGCCCCAGTGCGCGCGGCGCACGCGGAACGCGGCGTCGAGCAGGGTCAGCAGCTCGTCGGCGGGCGCGTGGAGGACGGCCCGCGCCTCGTCGCGCGAGAGGAGCGTGCCTGCGAGAGCTTTGTCGGCGAGGGCGGACCACATGGACATGCGGCCCGGAAGCTAGCCGAACCGCTACTTGGGTGCGAGCTTCATCAGCGCGTTGATCGTCTTGCCGGTCGGGTCGGCCTTCTTGCGATCGGCCGCCGCGACGAGGATCGCGCCGCGGGCCTGCGCCATTCCGGTGGTGTCGCCGACCCACGTGAGGCCGGCGTCCTCGGCGGCCTTCGCCTCGGCGGCGGACGCGTACACGCAGACGATCACGTCGACGCGATCGACCGCGCCGCTCGCGCAGTCCTTGCCGACCGGCGTGGTCAACGGCGCGAACGGCGTCGGCGCGAGCCCGCCCGCCTTCCACGCGGCGAGCACGGCGTCGCGCGGGTTCGCGTCGGCGCCACCGGGCGCATCTTTGGAGCACGCCGCGAGCGCGAGCGCGAGCCAGAATCCCGCCGCCTTCATTTGTGGCGCCCGCGATGGCGACCGTTGTCGTGGTGGCCGTTCTCGAAGTGCCCACCGCCGCCGATCCCGACGCCGAACCCGACGCCGACGCCGACGTCGATCCGGACGCTCGGCACCGGCACGATCACGTCGACCTCGGCGCGGGGCGCGACGACGACCGGCGCGACCGGCACGACGACGACCGGATAGCGCA
>JAPLLF010000005.1 GCA_026387715.1 Pseudomonadota bacterium | reverse complement strand
TTGAGGAAGAACTTGAGCTGCGTGCTGGCGGTCGCCGTCCCCGTGATCGTCGGCGTGGTGCTGGTCGACGGCGACGTCGGGCTCACCGACACCAGCACGGGGGCCGGCGGCGGGGTCGAGTCTTCGACGTAGGTGAACGCGGCCGCGCTGCAGCCGGACGCGTTGCCCGCCGCGTCGGTGGCCCTGGCGTAGAAGCTCGTCGACGAGTTGTCGGCGACGGTCACGCTGATCGCGAACGTGCCGGGGGCGATCGCGGTCCCGGTGGTCGGCGCGCCCGAGCACCCGGCGGTCGTGTAGAGCGCGACCGTCGAGCCGGTCTCGGCGGTGCCCGAGAGCACCGGGGTGTTGACGTTCGACGGGCCGGTCGGAGTCGACGCCGTGATCGTCGGCGTCGCCGGCGCCAGGCTGTCGTGCGTGTAGGTCAGCACCACGGAGCACGCGCTGAGGTTGCCGGCGGCATCGACCGACTGCACGGTGAGCGAGGTCGTCGCGTTGAGCGCGACCGTGCCGCTGACGCTGAACGCGCCGGCGACCGCGGTCGTGGAGCCCTTGATCGCGCCAGAGCAGTTGTTCGTGTTGTAGACGTTCACCGTCGATCCGGTCTCGGCCGTGCCCGACAACGTCGGCGTCGAGTTCGACGACGGTGACGCCGGGGTCGTCGCGAGGCTGCCGGGGGTGGCCGGCGCGACGTTGTCGTGGGTGTAGGTCGCGGACGTCGTCGAGCACGCGGACACGTTGCTCGCGCTGTCGGTGGCCAGGGCGTAGAGCGTGGTGGTCGTGTTGGCGGTGACGGTCACGCTGACCGCGAAGGTGCCCACGCCGGTCGCCGTGCCGGTGCCGAGCTTGCCACCCGAGCACGCCGCGTTCCCGTAGACGTCGATGGTCGCGTTCGCCTCGGAGGTGCCGTTCACCGTCGGGGTCGTGTTCGCCTTCGATGGCGAGACCGGCGTCGTCCCGGTGACGATGGGCGTCCCGGGCGTGGTCGAGTCCTCGACGAACGTCACGCCGGCGGCGGTGCAGCCGGAGACGTTGCCCGCGAGATCGGTGGCGGTCGAGTAGAACGTCGTCGTCGTGTTGTCACCGACCGAGAGCGGCACCGCGAACGCCCCGGCGCCGCTCGCGCTGCCGGTCGCCGACAGCGTCGTGCAGGCCGCGTTCGTGTAGACCTTGATCGTCGCGCTGGCCTCGGAGGTGCCGACGTACGACGGCGCGTTGTTGTTCACCGGGCCGGTCGGGCTCAGCGACACGCCGACGGGCGCCGCCGGGGCGACGCTGTCGTGCGCGTAGGTCTGCGACAGGGTCGTGCAGGCGGACGCGTTGCCGGCGGCGTCGACCGCCTTGGCGAAGTAGCTCGTCGTGGTGTTGGCGGTCACGGTCACGCCGATCGCGAAGGTCCCGCCGGTGGCGGTGCCGGTCGCGACGATCGTGCCGCAGGCCGCGGTCGTGTAGAGGTTGACCGTCGCGCCTGCCTCGGCGGTGCCGTTGATCGTCGGCGTCGTGCTCGTCTTCGACGGCGACGTCGGCGTCGTGCCGGTGAACGCGGGGAGCCCCGGGGCCGTCGAGTCCTCGACGTACGACACCGTGCTGGTCGAGCAGGTCGACGCGTTGCCCGCGCCGTCGATCGACTTCGCGTAGAACGTGGTCGTCACGTCGCCTGGGGCGGTGGTGGTGATCGCGAAGGCGCCGAGGGCGCTGGCCGTGCCGGTGCCGGCGACCGCCGAGGTGCACGTCGCGTTGGTGTAGATGTTGACCGTCGAGCTCGCCTCGGCGGTGCCCGACACGCTGGGCGCGTTGTTGTTCGCGGGCCCGGTCGGCGTGACCGCGAGGCCGGTGGGCGGCGTCGGGGACTGGTTGTCGTTGGTGTAGACGATCGACGACGCCGAGCAGGCCGACACGTTGCCGGCGGCGTCGGTCGCGGTCGCCTTGAAGGTGGTCGTCGAGTTCGCGCTCACAGTCGCGGGCACGGCGAACGCGCCGGCGGCGCTGGCGGTCGCGGTGCCGGCCGGCGCGCCGGTACAGGTCGGGGTCGTGTAGACCTTCACGGTCGCGTTGGCCTCGCTGGTGCCGTTGATCGTCGGCGTCGTCGAGCTCGCCGACGGCGAGGCCGGCGTCGTCGACGTCAACGTCGGCAGGGCCGGGGCCGCCGAGTCCTCGGTGTACGCGACGTTCTGCATCGAGCAGCCGGAGGCGTTGCCCGCCGCATCGGTCGCCGTCGCGTAGAACGTCGTCGCCGTGTTGTCGCCGATCACCCCGCCGGTCACGGGGATCGAGAACGCGCTCCCGGCGGTCGCCGTGCCCGTGCCGGCGGTGGCGGCGGGCACGGTGCACGCCGCGTTGGTGTAGAGCTTCACGGTCGCGCCGGCCTCGGCGGTGCCGCCGATGGTCGGCAGGTTGTTGTTCGCGGGCGACGTGGGTG
>JAPLLF010000898.1 GCA_026387715.1 Pseudomonadota bacterium | reverse complement strand
AGTCCGGCTTTCGCCGGGTTGGTGAGCGAAGCGAACACGTGCGCGAAGCGAACGAGTCCGGCGTTCGCCGGGTTGGTGAGCGAAGCGAACACGTGCGCGGAGCGAACGAGTCCGGAGTTCGCCGGCGCAAGGAGCGGTGATGGGGGTGCTTTGGTCGGCTCCTCAGTACGAAGGCGCGCTGCTCGATCCGGCGCTGTGCGATCCCGATCCGATCGCGCAGTTCCAGGCGTGGTTCGCTCAGGCCGAAGCCGCGAACATTCCGAACGCGAACGCGATGACGCTCGCGACGGTCGATCGCCGCGGCCGGCCCGCCGCGCGGATCGTCCTGCTCAAGGACGTCGACGCGCGTGGGTTCTCGTTCTACACCAACTACACGAGCCGCAAGGGCGATGACCTCGCCGCGCACGCGTTCGCGGCGCTCGTCTTCTACTGGGACGTGTTGCATCGCCAGGTCCGGATCGAGGGCGCGGTCGAGCGCGTGGATCCGGCCGAGTCGGACGCGTACTTCGCGTCGCGCCCACGCGGCAGCCAGCTCGGCGCGATCGCGTCGCCGCAGTCGCAGGTGATCGGCTCGCGCGCCGAGCTCGAGGCGCGGGTCGTCGCGGTCGACGCGACCTATGCCGAGACGCCGCCACGCCCGACGACGTGGGGTGGCTTCCGCGTGATCCCGGACCTCGTCGAGCTGTGGCAGGGTCAGCCGTCGCGGCTCCACGACCGGGTGCGCTACACGCGCGTCGACGCGTCCGCAGCCTGGCACCGCGAGCGCCTGGCGCCGTAACCTTCGCCAGTTGACATCGTGTTGTTCGTACACTAAGTTAGTGTTCGATGTACACGGTGGCGTCAGCAGCGGTGATCGGCGCGCGCCACGCCCGCACGGGGCGCAACGGCCAGGACGCCGTCGCGACGATCGTCGACGGAGACGTCGCGGTCGCGGTGGTGTGCGATGGCTGCGGTAGCGGCGCGAGCTCCGAGGTCGGCGCGCGGCTCGGCGCCGCGATGTTCGCGAGCGCCGTCGCCCGCCGGCTGACGCGGGGCGAGCCGCTCGAGGCCGCGTTCGAGGGGGCGCGGGCCGAGGTCGCCGTCGCGCTCGGCGCGTTGCTCGCGCGGCTCGCGGAAGACGAGGGCGGCCGTGCGCGCGCGTTGCACGCACACCTGCTGTTCACGATTGTCGCGGCCGCGATGACGCGCGACGGCGCTGCGGTGTGGGCGCTCGGCGATGGCGCGTACAGCGTCGATCACGCGTCCTGCGAGCTCGGCCCGTTCCCCGACAACGCCCCGCCGTACCTGGCGTACGACCTGGTCGGCGACCCGCGCGAGGCGCACGTGGCGCGGGTCGACGGGGCCCGCGCGCTGGTCGTCGCCACCGATGGCGCCGTCGAGGCGGGCCTCGCCCTCGGCGAGCTCGCGGCGCCCGCGCTGGTCGGGCACCCCGACGCGCTGCGCCGTCGGCTCGCGCTCCTGGCCCGGCCGGGCGAGCGGATCGACTGGGCCGCGCGCCGGGTCGTTCGCACGCCCGCGACCATCCAGGACGACTGTGCGGTCGCCGTGATCCAGAGGACCACGTGACCAAGCGCATCGTCTACCTCGACGGCGAGCGCCGCGAGCTCCTCCCGGCGATGCTGCTCGGGCAAGGCGGCGAGGCCGAGGTCTACGACCTCGGTGACGGCCGCGTGCTCAAGTGGTGGAAGCCCGCGGACCACCCCGACTACGTCGGGATGCCCCATGCCCAGGCCGCCGCGACCCAGCGGCTCGCCGACCAGCCCGCGAAGCTGCACGCGTTGCCGGGCGCGCTGCCGGGCGCGGTCGTCGTGCCGCGCGGCCTCGCGCTCGGCAAGAAGGGGGCGGTCGTCGGCTACGCGATGTCCAGGATCACCGGCACCGCCCTGCTGTCGTACGGCGAACCGCGCTGGCGACGCGAGCATCCCATCGATGGCGCCGAGCTGGTCGCGATGCTGCTCGCGCTGCACGACGCGATCGCGGGACTGCACCGCGCCGGCGTGGTGATCGGCGACTGCAACGACCTCAACGTGCTCGTCGATGGCCCGCGCGTCCACCTGATCGACGTCGACAGCTACCAGCTGCCGTCCTACCCGTGCACGATGTTCAGCGAGCGGTTCGTCGATCCGCGGCTGTGCGGCCCGACCGATCTCGTGCCCGTCCACCCGCACGATCTCGACAGCGACTGGTTCGCGTTCGCCGTCATGGTGCTGCGCACGCTGCTCGGGGTCGGCCCGTGGGGTGGCGTGCATGCCACGGCGAAGACGGCCACCGCGCGGGCGGTCGCGCGGCTCAGCGTGCTCGGCGCCGGGATCACCTACCCGCGGGCGGCGCGCCCGATCGGGACGTTGCCCGACGCGGTGGTCGCGCACCTGCGCGCGATCTTCGAGCGGGACGTCCGGGGCGTGTTCCCGCGGGCGCTGCTCGAGCAGCTCCACCTGCGGACCTGTCCGACGTGCGGCGACGATCACGCGCGCCCGCGGTGCCCGACGTGTCAGACGCTCGCCGCGGCCCCGCCGGTCGTCGTCCACGGCAACCTACGGTGGCAGCACGTCGCCGCTGCCGACGTCGCGCTCGCCAGCCGCGAGGTCACGAGCGTCGCCGGGACGGGGATCTGGTTCGACGGGGGCGCGCTGATGCGCGCGGGCCGGCTGGGCCCCGAGCGCATCGGCGACGTCCTCGCGCGACAGACGCGTGCGTGGGTGGGTGGCAAGCTCGGCATCGGCTTCTATCGCGCCGGGGGCCTGGCGGTCGGCTTCGTGTTCCGCCCCGATCACGGCCGGCTCGACGATCGCGTCGTGATGCCGCGGCTGCGCGGCCAGCTCGTCGACGCCCACGCGGTGGTCGGCGACGACCGCGCCTGGTTGTTCCTGTCCTGCGCCGACGCCGGTCGGCTCGTCACGACCTGCGTGGTCGTCGCGGCCGACGCGTCGGTCGTCGCGACCGCCGCGCTCGCCGACGTCGGGTGGCTCGAGGGCATCGCGGGGGCGTGTGCCGCGGGTCCCCACCTGTTCGTCCCGACCGACGCCGGCCTCGCGCGCATCGAAGCTTCCACGACGATCCTCCAGACCCGGCTCTTTGTAGAGACCGCCTCGCTCGTCAGCAGCGTGGATCGCCTCGCGCTCGGCGGTGGAGGCCTCGACGTCATCCGGCGTCGAGAAGCGATCCGCATGCACCTCGCGTAGCGAGGAGAAAGCAGCCAGCCATGACCCGCACGACCACGTTCGCGCTCCCGCAGCACTACGACGGCAAGCACGCCGCCGCCTACGCCTATCGCCCCGACACGGCATCGCTGATGGCCGCCGCGCACGCGCTGCGTGGTGCGCACAAGATCAGGCCGTCGGCGTCCGACGAGACGCGCGTCCACCTCCTGCTGATCGACGTGCAGAAGGACTTCTGCTTCCCGGAGGGCACGCTCTACGTCGCCGGCCGCTCCGGCACCGGGGCGATCGACGACTCGCGCCGGATCGCCGAGCTGATCTATCGCAACCTCGGCGCGATCACCGACATCACGACGACGATGGACACGCACCTCGCGTACCAGATCTTCTTCCCGAGCTTCTGGCTCGACAAGGCCGACGCGCCGCTCCAGCCCCACCGCACGATCAGCGCCGCCGAGATCGCGGCGGGCGAGGTCCGCCCCAACCCGGCGATGGCGAAGTGGCTGTGCGGCGGGAACTACACGTGGTTGTGCAAGCAGGCGCTGTATTACGGTCAGGAGCTCGAGCGCGCCGGCAAGTATCAGCTCTACCTGTGGCCACCGCACTGCTTGCTCGGGTCCGACGGCCACGCGCTCGCGGGCGTCGTGCACGAGGCGCGGCTGTTCCACGCGTTCGCGCGCACGGCCCAGTCCAACGTCGAGGTCAAGGGTGGCAACCCGTTGACGGAGAACTACTCCGTGCTGCGCCCCGAGGTGCTCGCGCGGTTCGATGGCCAGCCGCTCGCGCAGCGCAACACGCAGTTCCTCCAGACCCTGCTGTCCGCCGACGCGGTCGTGATCGCGGGGCAGGCCGCGAGCCACTGCGTGAAGAGCACGATCGACGACCTGCTCGCCGAGATCGCGGCGGCCGATTCGCGGCTCGCGAAGAAGGTCTACCTCGTCACCGACTGCATGTCGGCGGTGACGGTCCCCGACGGCAAGGGCGGCTACGTGGCCGACTTCACCGCGCAGGCCGAGGCCGCGCTCCAGAAGTTCGCGGACGCCGGCATGCACCTCGTGCGCTCCACCGATCCCATCACCACATGGCCGGGCATCCGGCTCTAAGGAGACCTTCATGGCGAACAACGATGGCAACGGCGACGACGACGACAACAAAGTCAAGAAGCTGCTCGACGACGCCCACGCCCAGGGCGCGCTGTCGGCGAGGTCGCTGGCGACGCTCGACGTCGTCGACGTCGGCGCGCAGATCCAGGCCGGGCTCGGGGTGACGATCGACGACGTTGCGGCGAGCGAGGTCGTGCTCCTCACGATGATGCCGGACGACTCGCAGTCGATCGCGGCCGCGGGCAACACCGCCTCCGTGCGTGACGGCCACAACTTCGTGATCGACGCGCTCGCCGGATCGAAGCAGGCCGGTGAGGTCCTCGCGCACACGCGGTTCCTCAACGGCCACGTGCTGTCGCCGTACACCGCGCTCGAGCACGCGCAGCGGCTGAGCGCGGCGAACTATGATCCGCACCTGGCGACGCCGCTCTACGATCAGACCTGCGTCGTGCTCGGCACGGTGATCGCGAAGGCGCAGGAGCTGGCGCAGGCGGGCATCGCGGTGCGTACGGTGACGCTGCTGATCACCGACGGCGGCGACTACGGATCGAAGCGCTGCAAGGCGGCCGACGTGCGGGCGATCGTCGAGGACATGCTCGCCCAGGAGCACCACATCATCGCGGCGATGGGCATCAGCGATGGCGCCACCGACTTCAAGGCGGTGTTCCGCGCGATGGGGATCCCCGACAGGTGGATCCTCACGCCGGGCAATTCGGCGACGGAGATCCGGCGTGCGTTCCACGTGTTCTCGCAGTCCGCGGTGCGCGTGTCGCAGGGCGCCCAGCTGGGTGGCTTCAGCAACTAACCCCAATCAATTCAAGTGAACTTGGGGTTAGTGCGCCGAGCATAGCGGCGCCCGCGTGATCTTGACGTCGCCGATCGCGTGATCGACGACCGCGACGCTGCCGCTGGCCGGCGCGCCCGCGATCACCGCGAGGCGGCCATCGTCGAGCCGTACGAGCGCCGACTCACCGGGGTTGCCGAACGCGTCCTTGGCGTCGCCGAACAACCCGGCGATCGAGACGGTCCTCGCGACCTTGCCGGTGACGACGTCCTGGATCGCGATCCGGTTGCCGTTCTCGTCGAGGAACGCCCACGTCGTCGCCGAGATCGCGACGTGTCGATCCCCGAACCCACCGAAGTCCTTGCCGCCCACGTCCGCGATCTTGGTGCCCAGGAGCGAGTACAGCGCGCCGCGGGCAGCGGGCATCTTGCAGTCCGTCGTGCTCACGTAGATCGTGTCGCCGAGCATCGCGACGTCGCCGCAGGTGAGGTCCCCACGCGCGGCGCGAAACGTGGAGATCCGCTTGCTGGCCCCGGGGCCCACCTGCCAGACCTCCGCGTGGCCGTTCGCCGCGAGCAGGACGACGAACTTGCCCAGCGCGGTGGTCGCCGCGTGGAGCGGCAAGGGGAGCTTCGACGGCAACCCCTGGCAGGTTCCCGCGGGCGTGCAGATCTCGAGCGTGCCGTGGGTGAACTCGACGTGCGCGTTCGTGGGTGCGGCGATCGGTGGGGGCGCCAGCCGGGTCAGCGCGCCCGACACGAGATCGAGGGTGACACATTGCGCGGACCGGCCGACGCAGTACTGCACGCGACGGAGGTCATCGGAGGAGGCGCGCGTGATCGCGGCGGCCTCGTCGGGTGGCGTGATGCAGGTGAGCTCGGGCTCGTGGGCGCCGCGGAGGTTGCACGCGCTGGCTGCGCCCGCGAGCACGCCGATCGCCACCCAGTTCACGGAGGCTGCTCGACGGTGATCGGCTTCACGCCGCGAGTAGGGCGGGATCATTTCGGGGGTGAAAGGCTGGCGTCGAAGGTCAGCCGCATCGATGCGTTGGGCGCGGCGAGCGCGAGGCTCGGGGTCACCCCGCGGATCACCAGGTCGACGGGCATGCCCGTCGCGGCGATCCGCTGCTCTACGAAGATGTCGGTCACGAGCTTGGCGAACGCGGTGGTCAGCACGCCGTGGAACTCGCCGCCGCGGTCGCGGATCGCCCCGACCAGATCGGCGTAGCACGGCACCAGCGTGGTCGGTGTGCGCTCGCACGACAGCTCGAGCGCGCGCAGCTCGACGCTGGTCCCGAGGGTCCGGGCGTCGGCGCCGGTCACGAACGCGAGCGCCAGCCCACCCCAGACGCGGCCGACCGTGGTGGTCGCCCCATCGGAGATCGCGACGCGACCGTCGGCGGCGAGCGCGAGCCCCCGCGGCTCGGCGGTGAGCACCGGTGGGAGCGCGAGCCGCACGGGCGACATGCGAATCGACAGGTACTCGGTGACGGTCGGGTCGGTGTTGAACGCGCGATCGAGGCCGACCTCGGCGAGCCGACGATCGAGGAAGCCGCTGCGCCACAGCTCGTAGAGCAGGGCGTTGAGGGCGTCGAGATCGAGATCGAGCGCCACCATCGTGTGCGCCGGCACGGCGGCGTGCGGGGCCGGCCCGAGCTTGATGGGCAGCACGGTCGGAGCGCCTTCGACGCGGCCGATCGTGACGGCGAACGGCAGCGCGGCGTAGGCATGATCGCGGATCTCGGGCGGCTGGTCGCAGTAGGTGAACTCGAGTCGCTGCTTGTCGGTGAGGTCGAACGGCGGCGGCGGCGCGAGGGTGGTGATCAGCGACGCGTCGAGCTCGCGCTGGGTCAGCTTGGTCGCGAGCTTGTTGGCGCCGATCTTGTCGCTCGCCCACTGGATCACGCGATTGTCGAAGTCGAGCTCGGCGCGGGTCGCGAGCGTGAACTTCAGCTGGCCCGCGACGATCGCCGGGACCAGCGCGACGATCAGCGGGATCTCGACGTGCGCGAAGGTCACGCGCGCGCTCATCCTGACGTAGCCGTCGGTGCCGGCGGGCACCAGCCCCGCGTCACCGGGGCGCTGCGCGAGCTGCGCCCACTCGAGCACGACCTTGGTGACCTTCTCGAAGCTGCCGAGCGCGAAGATCTCGGTGCCGCGCATCTCGTCCTCGATCATCTTCGTCATCGGCACGGCGACCGCCGCGAGC
>JAPLLF010001232.1 GCA_026387715.1 Pseudomonadota bacterium | reverse complement strand
GACGTCGATCGCGACCTGGGATCCCGTGCCGAGCGCCGCGACGCCCCAGGCCCCGACGTCCGCGAGCGCGGCGTCGCACGACAGCACGACGACGTCGTTGACCGTGATCGTCACCGCGTCGCCGATCGCCAGGCGCGCGATGGTCGGGCCGAGCCCGAGCTGGAGGACGCTGCCGGTGCACAGCACGGTCGCCGGCGCGCGGCCGTCGATCCGCCGGAGGCGCGTCGGCATCCCGTCGACGAGCTCGGCGAGGATCGCGCGGCCCGGCGCCTGCTGCTGCGCGATCAGCGCGAAGCCGCCGACGATGCCGTGCGCGGTCACGGCGATCGAGCCGCGCGCGAACCGCGGGCCACCGACGAGCGCGCGGGCGCGCAGCCGGTCGTCCGGCGAGGTCAGCGTCCAGCCGTTGGCGCGCGTGACCGTCGCCGGATCGGAAGGCACGAGCGTCGCGCCGCGGATCGGCGCCTGCGGCAACACGGTGACGGTACCCGACGACGGCCCGACCAGCGATGGGCGATAGATCCACGCCCCGGTGGCGGCGACGACGAACACCGTGCCGTCGGCGAGCCGCGCCAGCGCCGGCATCGTGAGCGCGCCCGGATCGTCGCCATCGGGGTTGGGGGCGACGACCTCCCAGCCGTCGCTCGTCGGGGCATAGCGCGCGACGCGACCGCTCACGCCCCCGATCGTCCCGCCGATCGCGACGACGCCGCCGTCCTCGAGCGTGACCAGCTGCGCCCCCGCGAGCGCCGGCGCCGGCGCGATCGCGCGGACCTCGCCCTCGGGAGCCACGACCGCCGCGATGCCCGAGGCTGGATCGACGTCACGACCGAACGCCGTCAACACGCCGCCGCCGTCGAGGCCGACCGCGCGCGCGCCGAGGCCGGCGAGCGCCGTGGCGGTCGGATCGTCGAGCCCGAACCGCGCGCCGGCGCCCGCATCGCCGAAGCCGCCCGCGAGCACGAACCGGCGCACGCCACCGACGTCGGCGCCGAGATCGAACAGCGTCGCCCCCTCGTGGACCGAGCCCGGCGGCAGGTTCGGCGCGCCGACCTGGGTCCCATCGAGCGCGAGCACGAGCGAGCTGCGCAGCGGCGTCCCGTCGCACCCGCCCGCGACGACGTTCGCGCAACCGCCGGCCACGATCTGGCGGGCCTCGTCGATCGCGATCGCGGCGTGGAACGCGCGCCGGCTGATCGCGAGCACGGGGCCGAAGTCGCGCGTCACCGGATCGAACACGCTGACCACGCCGCGCACGCCACCGGTCAGCGCGACGCGACCGTCCGGCAAGCGTGCAAGGACGACGCCGGCGAGCCCCTCTACCGGATCGCGAAGCGCCTCGGGCAGCTCGACCGCGACGAACGTCCCCGTGCTCGAATCGTAGTACTCGCCGCTCGACCGCGGGCCGCTCGGCCCCGTGCCGCCGACGACGAGCACGCCCTCGCCCGCCGAGGCCACCAGCGGTCGGTCGCGCGCCTCGAGCGGTGGCCCGACGGCGCAGAAGCCATCGGG
>JAPLLF010000705.1 GCA_026387715.1 Pseudomonadota bacterium | reverse complement strand
CGCCGGGCTCGCCGCTGCACTCGCTCCACCTCGGCCACCCGCTCGTGATCGCGGCGCTCGAGGACGCGCGGGCCGCGGCGATGGCACGGCGCTTCACGTTGCGGCTGCACGCGGGCACGCCGGCGACCGCGCACCTCCGCGGCCGGCGCGGGCGCGCGCGGATCTATCGCGCGGTGTCGCGCGGCTTCGAGGTCACCGAACACCTCGTGCCGCTCGTCGTGCTCGATCCGGGCGAAGGGCCGGTGCCGGTCGAGGTCGCGCGCGAGCTGCTCGCGCAGCGCGCCGACGAGCTGACGACGCCGCTCGACGTCACCCACGTCACCGACGACGCGCTCGACGACGCGCGCGACGAGCTGATGTTCCTCGCGACCGACGCGACCGGCCAGGGCGACCAGCCCCGGTTCGCGCGGACGATCGAGCAGATCGAGCGGTTCCTCGCCGATCGCGTGCTGCTGCTCCACCAGCAGCGCGCGCGCGCCGTCGACCGGGTCGCCCGAGCCGAGGTCGCGCGCGACGCGGCGATGGGCCCCGAGCCACGCGGCGCCGCCGAGGCGACGCTGCGCAAGGCGCAGACCGAGATCGACGGCCTCGACGTCGACATCGCGCACCTGCGCGCAGGCAACGACGAGACCTACCAGCGGTGGCGCAAGCACACGCAAGATCGGCGCTACGCGCGCCCCGAGTTCCAGCTGCTGCTGGACGCGGAGATCGAGGTCGGATGACCCGACAGGAGGACGAGGTGGCCTTGAAGCTTCTCCACACGGCGGACTGGCATCTCGGTCGGCGGTTCCCCACGTTCGACGACGGCGATCAGAAGACGCTCAGTCGCGCGCGGCTCGACGTGCTCGACAACATCCTGCTGCTGGCCGAGCAGCACGACGTCGACGCGATCCTGTGCGCGGGCGATCTGTTCGACGAGCCGAACCCCGACAAGGAGTGGTGGGAGCGGCTCGCGCAGAAGCTCGCGCAGATGCGCAAGCCGCGGCCCGTGATCCTGCTGCCCGGCAACCACGACCCGTTGCGCGTCGGCTCGGTCTACGATCGCGCGCACCCGTTCCGCACCAGGCTCCCCGCCTGGGTGCACGTCGTCGATCGCGATGACTTCAGCCTCCCGCTGACCGACGACGCCGTGCTGCACGCGCGGCCGTGTCGATCGAGCGCCGGCAGCGAGGACCTCGCCCTGGCGTTGCCGGGGCGCGACGCCGGCGACGACAAGATCCGCATCGGGCTCGTGCACGGCAGCACGTTCGACGCGGTCGACTGCCAGATCAACTTCCCGATCGATCGCGACGCGGCCGCCCGGCGCGGCTTCGACTACCTCGCGATCGGCGACACCCACGGGTTTCGCGAGGTGCCGCCCGGCGCGCGCCCACCGGTCGTGTATCCGGGCGCGCCCGAGGCCACGTCGTTCGGCGAGCGCGACGCGGGCAACGTCGCGCTGGTGTTCGTGACCCGCGCCCGCCGCGTGATGGTCAAGCCGCATCCGGTGGCGGCGTGGGCGTGGGAGGAATGCACGGTCCGGACGCTCGCGGAGCTGCGCGACCTCCACGCGCGTCCGCGTCAAGGGGAGCCGCGCGGCCCACGGGCGCGTCGGCATCCTGCAGGTCCAGCGCACGCGGATGCAGCTCGACACCCGCGGCATCGAGGCCGAGCTGGTCGGGCTGCCCGACGTGCTGCGCGCGACGGTGGCGCGCCTCAAGGCCCGCGAGGTCGGCGACGACGCGGAGACCGCGCGCGCGGCCCTCTATCACCTCTTTCAGCTCGCGCGCGAACTGAGGACGTCATGAGGCTCGTCAAGCTCTCGGTCCAGCGGTTCCAGTGCATCGAGGCCGCCGAGGTCGAGTTCGGCCCGGGGCTCAACGTGCTCTACGGGCCGAACGACACCGGCAAGTCGAGCCTGGCGGCGGCGATCCGCGCGGTCCTGCTGCTGCAACACGGCTCGACCCAGCACGAGCGCTTCGTGTCCTGGTACGGCGGTGGCGAGCCGCCGCGCGTCGCGCTCACGTTCGCCGACGCGACCGAGCGCTACTGGCGGATCGCCAAGACGTTCGCCGGCACCGCGGCGCGGACCGTGCTCGAGGAGTCGCGCGATGGCCGCACGTTCACCGGCGGCGTGAACGGCCGCGCCGCCGACGAGAAGCTGCGGCAGATGCTCGGGTGGGGGATGCACACGCCCGGCGGTGGGCCGGGTGGGCCGCGCGGCGTGCCGGACACGTTCCTCATCCAGGTGCTGCTCGCCGAGCAGGACGACCTCCGCAAGATCTTCGCGTCGTCGCTCGGCGACGACCCCGACGAGTCGGGCCGGACGCGGCTGACCGACGCGCTCGGTGCGCTCGCCCAGGATCCGCTGTTCAAGAAGATCCTGCTCCGCGCCCAGGTCCAGCACGACCGCGCGTTCACCGGCACCGGCCGGAAGAAGCGCGCCGCGGGCTCGCCGTTCGTCGAGATCGACACGCGCATCAAGGAGCTCGACCGCGAGCGCGACGAGCTGGAGGGCAAGGTGCGCGCGACCACCGTCGCGGAGGACGCGATCGGATCGCTCCTGCGTCAGCGCGACGCGCTCGACGCCGACCTGCGCGAAGGTCGCGAGGCGCTCGCGACGCAGCAGGCGCTGGTCGCGGTCCAGCAGCAGCGTGCGGCGGTGGAGGCCGAGGTCACGCAGCACCTGGTGACGATCGAGGGCGCGGCGGAGCTGCAGGACGCGATCGCGACGACGACCGCGCAGCTGTCGGCGGTGCAGGCCGACGGCGAGGCCCGGACCACGCGGGTCGAGGCCGCGCGCGCGCGGGCGACCCGCGAGGAGGCCGCGCGCGATCGCGCGCGCGAGGCGTACGAGGCGCTGACGAGCGAGCCCGCGGTCGACCACGCGCGGGGCGCGCTCGTGCACGCGCACGAGCGTGCGCGCGACGGGCTCGCGGAGGCCACCACCGCCGCCGCCCAGGCGAGCGCCGCGCTGGCCACCGCGACGAGCGCGGGCAAGACGCTCGCGGACGCGATCGCCGCGCACGACGTGGCCGCGACGGTGGCGGGCGACGCGGAGCGCGCCGGGTCGACGGCGGCGACGACCCTGGATGCCGCCCGCCGGGCGCTGCTCGACGCCGAGCAGCGGGTACGGGAGGCCACCAGCGCCGACCAGGCGCGCGCGCGCGAGCTGCGGCGATCGGAGCTCGAGAACCAGCGGCTGACCTGCCTGGCAGACAGGCCCAGGCATCAGGCCGAGCTGCTCCACCTGCGCGCGATCCGGACCGCGCTCGCCGAGGCCGCGACGGCGACCGCCACGTGCGCGACGCTCGAGACGCAGGGCGCGGCGGCGCGCCACGCGAGCGAGCTCGCGACGACGGCCGTGGCCACGATCGAGGTCGAGCACGTCGGGCTCGTCGGCCTGCAACGGTGCGGGCAGGCTGCCGCGCTGCGCGAGCGGCTGGCGGTCGCCGAGCAACACGCCGAGGAGGCGCGGGTGCTCGCGGTGCGGGCGCGCGCGCTGCGCGACGACGAGCGCGTCCTGCGGGGTGGGCTGCGCGCAGGGCTCCCGACGACCGCGGCGATCGCCGCGCTGCGGCGCCTGCGGGACGAGCTGCGCATCGCCGAGGCGAAGGTCGAGGTCGGCCTCGCGGTCGTCGTGCGTCCGCGTCGACCGCTGGCGATCCGGTCGCGCGTCGACGGCGGTCAGGAGGTGACGTCGCCATCGCTCGCCGAGCCGCGCGCGTTCACCGCGAAGCGCGCCGCGACGATCGCGATCGACGACCTCGTCGAGATCGAGATCTCTGCCGGCGACGAGGCCGCGCGCGCGAACGTCGCCGCGCTGCGGGCGCGCTGGGAGGCCGAGGGCACCCACGTGCTGCAGGCGCACGGCGCCGAGACGGTCGAGGCGCTCGAGGCGGTCCGCGCCCAGGCCGATGCCGACGGGCGCGTGGCCGACGCGCTCGGCAAGGACGCCGCCGCCGCCGAGCAGCACGCCGCGCAGCTCGCGGGCCTGGCGACCGACGCTGGCGAGCTGCGCGCGCAGCTCGCGAGCGTCGAGCAGGAGCTCGTCGCGACCGATCGCCAGGCTCTCGAGGAGTCGTTCGCGCGGCTCGGGAGCGGCTGGCACGTCGCGATCAAGACGTCGCTGGCCGCGATCGAGCGGCGACGTCGGCCGGCCGCCGAGGCCGTCGACGTCGCGCGCGCGACGCTCGCCCGGCTCGACGCTCAGCTCGACGCGCAGCGCGCGACCGCCGCCGCGGCGATGCGCACCGCGCAGGAGCTCGCCGCGGCGTCGCCCGGCGAGGTGGACGAGCTGGAGGCGCGGAGCACCGAGGCGCTCGACGAGATCGATCGCGAGGTCCGCAACCTCGACGGCATCCTGGCGCGGCTGTCGAACGACGCGAGCGGCGAGGAGGCCGCCGCCCGGACCGCGCTCGCGACCGCGACGACCTCCGTCACCGTCGCGGGCGAGGCGAACGCGCGGCTCGCTGCCGCGGCGACCGCGGCGCGCGGCGCGGTGATCCAGGCCGCGACCCGGGTCGAGGGGGCGCGCGCGCAGGCGGCTGCGCTGGACGTGCACGGCGCGTGGAGCGGCGCGCTCGACGGTCGCTCGCCGCTCGCGCTCGACGCCTGGGCGACGCGGCGCGCGGCCACGGCGGACGCGCTGGCAGGCGCCAGGACCACACTCGACGCGGCGAGCGTGGCGCTCGCGCGGTTCGACGAGGAGCGCGCGGCGACCCTCAAGGCCGCGCGCGACGTGCGCGACACCGCCGACACCTCGGCGCGGGCCGCGCG
>JAPLLF010000900.1 GCA_026387715.1 Pseudomonadota bacterium | reverse complement strand
TCGACGTCGAGGTCCGCCGGATCGAGCTCGAACAGCACGTCGCCGGCAGCCACGAGCTGGTTGTCGCGGACCCTGGCGACCTTGATGACGCCGCCCACGCGCGCCGCCAGCGGCACGACGTCGGCCTCGATCTGCGCGTCGTCGGTCTTCTCCTGACCCGCGACCATCTGGCGATGGACGAACCAGACGCTGGCGACGACCACCGCGATCACGCCGAGGATCACGTACGCCTTCTTGCCGCGCTTGGCTTTCACCTTCGGGGGACTCTCTGCCACTCGTTCCATAACTTTCACTCCGATGAGATCTCGACGTGGACCGGCTTGGCGGGGTCCCGCTTGACGCGCAGGAACACGAGCACCGGCAGCGCGACGATGAAGGCGATCGCTTGCAGGATGAACATCTTGTCGAAGCCGATGACCGTGCCCTGCAGCAGGGTGCGACCGGCGAGCGCCTTGGTGGCCATCGCCTGCGCGAGCTCGGGCGTGAACCCGCGCGCGACGAGCCCGACCTTGCTCTGCGCGAGCTGCATGGCGACCTCCGGGCGCAACACCGTGACCGAGGGCGCGAGGCCCGCGGCGGCGTGCAGGCCGTAGCGGCCGAACAGGGTCGCGAACACCGACAGGCCGATCGAGCCGCCGACCTGGCGCACGAAGCTGTTCACGCCGGCGGCGCCCGCGAGCTCGGCGCGCGGGATGTTCGACAGCGCGGCCGTCGTCATCGTCACGAACAGGAACGCGAGGCCGACGCCCGTGATCGCGAGCGGCCAGACGAGGTCGGAGGACGCGGTCGCGAGCGTGATGTCGGCCTGGAGCCAGCAGCCGAACGAGGTCGCGATCATGCCGAACGCGACGAGGATCGCCGGAGGTCTTGTTGTAGAGCTTGCCGACGAACGGCGACGCGATCATCATCGCGATCGTGCGCGGCAACAGGATGATGCCGGACTGGGTCGCGGTGAAGTGCATCAGCTCCTGGGTGAACACCGGCAGGAGGAACATCGAGCCCATCAGCATCGCGAACACGAGCCCCGACACGACCGTGCCCGACGCGAACGTCGGATCCTTGAACATCCGGATGTTGACGACCGGTGCGACCGCGGTGAGCTCGCGGATGATGAACGCGACGAGCCCGACGCTGGCGACGAACGTCGCGACGACGATCGAGGTCGAGTCGAACCAGTCCTGGCTCGCGCCCTCCTCGAGCACGAACTGCAGCGCGCCGATCGCGATCGCCATCAGGATGATGCCGGCGATGTCGAGGTGCTTCCTGGCGACCGCCGCCCGCTTGCGGTTCTCCGCGAGCACGTCCGCCGGCTCCTGCACGTTGCGCCACGTCAGGTAGATGCCGAGGATGCCGACCGGCAGGTTGACGAAGAAGATCCACGGCCACGAGAAGTTGTCGGTGATGTAGCCGCCGAGCACCGGGCCGACGGCCGGGCCGACCATGATGACCATCGAGAACACGGCCATCGCCATGCCCTGCTCCTCGGGCGGGAACGTCTGCCGGAGGATGGCCTGCTGCGTCGGTTGCAGCGCGCCACCGCCGATGCCCTGCAGGATGCGCCACAGCACCAGCATCTCCAGCGAGCTCGCCGTGCCGCACAGCACCGAGCCGACCGTGAAGATGACGAGCGACGCGAGGTAGACCCGCTTCTGCCCGAAGAACGCGCCGAAGAAGCCGGTGAGCGGCATCACCAGCACCATCGCGATCATGTACGCCGTCGAGATCCAGGTGATCTCCTGCAGCGACGCGCCGACCTGGCCACGGATCTGGGGGAGCGCGACGTTGACGATCGAGGTGTCGATCGTCGCCATCAGCGAGCCGAACGCGATCGACACCGCGACGGTCCACTTGTTGACCTGCCTCACGGGCGCGCCCCGCGGAGGATCAGCGTCACGATCGGGTCGGCGGCGGGCGCGAGCGGCCGGCCGTCGGCGATGCGGCGCAGCACCGACGCCTTCATGGTGCCCCAGATCACGTCGGTCACCAGCTCGGCCACGTCGGCCTCGACCTGCTGCTGCGCGACGCCCTCGCCGACGATCTCGTCGAGCGCCTTCTGCATGTCCGGCGCGATCGTGTTGTTGTTCGGCCGGAGGTGCTCGGCCTCGATCGCGACCTTGAGGAACCGGCGGTGCTGGTCGTAGGCCGCGAACGTGTCGACCACGAACGCGCGCAGGCGCGCCGCGAACGGCAGGCCACGGCCGCGCTCGACGGCGGCGGCGAGCATCGGACGCAACGTGAGCCGCCGCGACTCGAACAGCGCGCGCACGAGGTCGTCGCGGTCGGTGAAGTAGTTGTAGAGCGTGCCGACGGCGACGCCCGCGCGCTTCGCGATCTCGACGAGCGGCGCGCCGTGCAGGCCGTGCGCGGCGATCAGCTCCTCGGCAGCGTCGACGATGGCCGCGCGCGCGGCCTCGCGCTGCTGGTCCCGCAGCGTCGGCCGCCGCCTGGATGAATCGCGATTCACGCAGGTGAATCTACATTCATCCCGCGGATCGACAAGCCATCCAGTGGGACAGAGTTATGCGATCGACGTGAGCGCCGCTCGGAGCGCGTCCGGAATGGCGACCGGCGTGCGGGTGACGCGGTCGACGAACACGTGGACGAAGTGGCCGTGCGCGACGGCGAGGTCCGCGCGGTCGTCGAAGATCGCGAGGCCATAGGTCACCGCCCGCGTGCCGAGCCGGTCGACGCGCACCCCGGCGCGCAGGGGCTGCGGGTACGACACCGGCGCGTGGTAGACGCAGTGGGATTCGACGACCAGCCCGATCACCGGCGAGGTCGCCGGGTCGAGCCCGCCGCGCTCGATCAGGAAGCGGTTCGCCGCGGTGTCGAAGAAGCTGTAGAACGCGACGTTGTTGACGTGCCCGTAGACGTCGTTGTCGTTCCACCGCGTCGTGATCGGCGACACGTAGGGGTAACGTGCGAGCAGCGGGCGATCGACCGAGGGCATCGTCCTATCTTCTCACCAGTAGACCATGGCGCTCGCGAACAACGCGCGCGCGCACGCCGCGTCGACCTCGCAGGGCGCGTTCGCCAGCAGCCGGCGTTGCGGCAGGGTGCCGTCGACGAGCGCGTCGAGATCCGGCGCGCCATAGCCGACCCCGGCGAGGCCGTTCGGCATCGCGACCGCGCGCATCAGCTCGACCACGCGCGTCGCGAGGAGCTCGCCACCGTCCGCCACGGCGGCGCCGCGGGTGTCCGCGCCGAGCAGCGTCGCCGCCTCGAGGTGCCGATCGTCCCGGAACCGACCGAACGCGCGGAACACCGCCGGCGCGCCGAGCGCGACGGCCATCCCGTGGGGGACGAGCGGCGCGTCGGGGTAGCCGGTCGGTCGGTAGTCGCGCACGCGGCCGGCGATCGCGTAGGCCATCGCGTGCGGCGCGTGCACGCCGGCGTTACCGAACGCGATGCCCGCGAGCGTCGCCGCCCACATGATCTGCTCGCGGGCCTCGGCGTCGGTGGCGTCGCGCACCGCCCGTACGAGGTAGCTCCCCGCGAGCCGCATCGCCTCGCGACATCCGAGATCGCTCCACGGGTTGGCGCCCTGGCTCGCGGGCCGGCTGGTCGGAGGCGTCGCGGCCGCGCGGGTCGTGTACGCGCGCGCGGTGAACGACTCGAGCGCGTGACACAGGACGTCCAGGCCGCTCGCCGCGACGACCTCGCCCGGCAGCGTCGACGTCGTGCGCGGGTCGACGATCGCCTCGGTCGGGCGCAGCCGCGGCGACGCGATGCCGGTCTTGGCGTGGAGCGTCGTCCAGTCGAAGATCGCGATGCCGGTGACCTCGCTGCCGGTGCCCGACGTCGTCGGACACGCGAGGTGCGGCGCGAGCGGCCCGGGGATCGGCAGGCCGTCGCCGACCGGCGCGTTGACGTAGGTGCGCAGCGCCGCGGGATACGTCGCGAACAGGTTGGCGGCCTTGCAGGTGTCGATCACCGAGCCGCCGCCGAGCGAGACGTAGCCGTCGACGCGCGCCTCGCGGGCGAACCGCGCCGCCGCGTCGAACGCGAGCTCCGTCGGCTCGATCGCCACCTCGTCGAAGATCGCGACGTCGATCGCCGCCGCCGCGAGCGCGTGGGCGACCTCGGCGAACCACGGCAGCGCGCGCACGCGACGATCGGTGATCAGCGCGACGCGGCGCATGCCGAGCGCGCGGGCGCGGTCGCCGACCTCCGCGAGCGCGCCACGCCCGAACGTCACGCGCGAAGCGTCGACGGTGAACGCGGTCTCACCGAGCCCGGACGCGATCGCCGCGAGGTGTCGACAGCTCACGCGCGCTGGTTGACGGACTTCATCCAGGCGACGAAGGCGTCGACCATCACGTCCGCCTCGCCGGCCTCGCGGTCCTTGGGATCGCGCCCATCGCCGTGCCTGAGCGAGTACGTGACGCGGGTCCCCTCGTCGAACGGCTCGAACTTCACCGAGCCGCTGACGCCGTCGCGGCGCCCGAGCTTCGCCTCCCACCGCACCTCGCGGGCTTCGAGATCGTAGTTGTAGGCGAGCGTGTAAACGAGCGAGCTGGCGTACTCGAAGTGGATCTCCGACGGCAAGCCGCGCGGTCCCTTCGCGATCACCTGCGCGCGCCGCAACCCCGGCACCCATCCCACGAGCGTCGAGGGATCCGTGAACGCGGAAAAGCACGCCTGGGGATC
>JAPLLF010000036.1 GCA_026387715.1 Pseudomonadota bacterium | reverse complement strand
GGCAACGAGGGTTTGCGTGGGGGTGGGGCGCTGGGGATCGCGATCGTGGGGGTGGGCGCCGGCATCGTCGGCATCGTCGGCATCGCCGGCGACGTGAGTCGAGGGATGTTGGTCGTCGACGGGCGCGGGGTGACCGGCGGGATCGCGACCGGCGTGCGTGGCGGCACCACCATCGGTGGCCTCGGCAGCGGCGATGGGATGCGCATCGGGGGCAGCGCGGGCATCGGCGTCGCGACCGGGCGTGCCGATGGACTCTCGACGCCGACCGAGAGGATCTCGAGATCGTCGATGTCGAGCGCCTCCTGCGACAGCTCGAGGTTGTGTGCGACCGGTCTGGGCACCGCATCGTCGGCCTCGACCGGCACGTCGACGTCGAGCTCGAGCTCCGGCTCGGGCTCGAGATCGGGCTCCGGCTCATCGGAGTCGTCAGGAAGCATCGCGTCGATACGCGCTGCGAGCGCGCTGACGCGCTCGTTCACCGGTCCCATACCGGATTCATCGTCGGGTGGAGTCCCCAAGCCTCGACAAGATCACCATCTACGCGGCGACGTGTCAACGCGAGGGACCGTCATTCCAAAGAGTTGGCCGATCGGATACACCTGCCCCGTGGAACCGTTTTCGCTCGGGGACGAAACCTTGACTCTCGACGTGCTGGCACAGGTCGCGCGCGATCAACGACGGGTCACCATCGGCGCCACCGCGCGCGCCGGTATGGATCGCGCCCGCGCGGTCGTCGACCGTGTGGTCGCGGGTGGCGACGCTGCCCCCGCGGTCTACGGCGTCAACACCGGGTTCGGGGCCCTGGCCGAGGTCCGCATCGACGCAGATCAGGTCGCGCAGCTCCAGCAGAACCTCGTTCGGTCCCATGCCGCTGGGGTCGGGCTGCCGCTCGCGCGCGAGGCGGTCCGCGCGATGATGCTGCTCCGGGCGCAGGTCCTCGCGACCGGCCGCAGCGGCGCGCGGACCCTGTGTTGCGAGCGGCTCTGCGAGCTCCTCGCACACGGCATTCATCCGGTGATCCCGGCCCGGGGCTCGGTCGGCGCGTCTGGAGATCTCGCCCCCCTCGCCCACCTGGCGCTCGGCATGATCGGTGAGGGTGACGTCGAGTACGGCGGCGTGACGATGCCATCGGCCGAGGCGCACCGGCTCGCCGGCATCACGCCCCTGGCGCTCGAGGCCAAGGAGGGGCTCACGCTGCTCAACGGCACGCAGCACATGACCGCGGTCGGCGGCCTCGCCATTCACGACAGCGACGAGACCTGCAAGATCGCCGATCTGGCCGGGGCGATGTCGCTCGAGGCGCTCAAGGGCACCGTGCGCGCCTTCGATCCGCGCGTGATCGCGGCGCGTCCGCACCCCGGGCAGATCGCCGTCGGCGCGACCCTGCGCGCGCTGCTCGAGGGCTCGCCGATCGCCGAGTCGCACAAGGGTTGCGGCAAGGTGCAGGATCCTTACTCGCTCCGCTGCATGCCCCAGGTGCACGGCGCGACCCGCGACACGCTCGCCTACGCGCGGACGGTGGTCGAGCGCGAGGCGAACAGCTCGACGGATAACCCGCTGGTGTTCATCGCGGACGCCGCCGATCAGCACGACGTGGACGGCGACGAGATGATCTCGGGCGGCAACTTCCACGGCCAGCCGGTCGCGTTCGCGCTCGACTTCGCCGCGATCGCGGTCGCCGAGCTCGCGAACATCAGCGAGCGCCGCGTCGAGCAGCTCGTCAATCCGCAGCTGTCCAGCGGGCTCCCGCCGTTCCTCGCGCCCGACAGCGGGCTCAATAGCGGCTTCATGATCGCGCAGGTCGCCGCGGCGTCGCTCGTGTCGGAGAACAAGATCCTCGCGCATCCAGCCTCGGTCGACTCGATCCCGTCGTCGGCGGGACGCGAGGATCACGTCTCGATGGGAGCGACCGCCGCGCTCAAGTTCGCGACCATCCACGATCACGTGCGCACGGTCCTGGCGATCGAGCTGCTGTGCGCGGCGCAGGGGATCGATCTGCGCCGGCCCCTCCGCACGACGCCGCGGCTCGAGGCGGCGCACGCCGTGATCCGCGCGCGAGTGCCGGCGATGATGGTCGATCGCCCGATCTCGCCGGACATCATGGCGGTGCGCGCGCTGATCGACGACGGCTCGCTGCTCCGCGCCGCCGGCCTCTGACCCAGCCATGACCATGACGACCCTGTCCGCCACGCTCGCCGCGCTCCTGATCGCCACGCCCGCGTTCGCGCAGCCGGCCGAGGACGGCGTCGATCCGAGCTCGCCAGCGCCGATCGTCGCGAAGAACCGCGTGAACCTGCGCATCGGCGGCGCGTCGACAGACGAGACGTCGCGGCCGACGGTCTGCGTCGACGTCAGCATCGTGCTCGGCTTCGCGGTCGAGAGCTGCGGGACAGGTCAGGGCCTGTGGCATCACGACGAGGGGACCGAGATGGCGCACTTCCGGGCCACGTACGCGTTCCTCGAACGCGCGACCGCGCAGGGCACCGGTCGGCTACGGGGCGGGCTCGGCTTCGCGGAGCTCCAGGTCGGCGTCGATCAGCTCGGCTTTCATTTCGGCTCCCCGGACCCGGCGGATCGCGGCTCGGTCGCCGGTCCCGAGGCGTCGCTGCAGGGTCAATGGCTCGTGCCGCTCGGCAAGGGCGTCGAGGCGATCGCGTCGCTCACCGCGGGCGTCGCGATGTTCAGCAAGGCGAACGAGCTGGTGATCCCGAAATCGAACGTCCAGCCGTTCGTCTCGGTCGAGGTCGGCGTCGGCTGGTAGCTGTAGGGTTCGCTTCGTCTACTTCTCGCGCTGGCCGGCGACGATCACCTCGTCGACGAGCGACGCCGCGATGCCATAACGATACGGGATCGTCGCCGGGTCATCCGCGTGCCAGGTGACGAGATCCGCGCGCGCCCCGACGGTGATCGTGCCGACGTCGCCCTGCCCGAGCGCCGCGGCGCCGTGCCGGGTCACGCCGAGCCACGCCTCGTCGAGGGTCATTCCGTAGTGGGTGGTCGCGAGCCACAGCTGCACGAGCAGCGACTCGCAGTAGCTCGAGCCCGGGTTGAGATCGGTCGCGAGCGCCATCCGCACGCCGGCGGCGCGCAGCTTGTCGACCGGTGGCACCGGCAACCGGAGCTGGATCGCCGCGCCGGGCAGCATGACGGCGACGACCTGCGCGCGCGCGAGCGCCGCGATGCC
>JAPLLF010000945.1 GCA_026387715.1 Pseudomonadota bacterium | reverse complement strand
GGCGCGGCCACGCGTCGATCAGCGCCTCGTGGGTCACCTCGACCTGCTCGCCGCCGGTCGCGCTCTCCGAGCCGACGAGGAGCCGCGCCGCGACCAGCTTCTCGACGACCGACGTGGCGTACACGCCGCCGCCGAGCACCTGGTCGAGCTCGGCGCGGCTCGACACCGCGCGCGTGCCCTCGGAGGTGACGGCCTGGCGGAACACCTCGCGCACCAGCCGTTGCTCCTCGGGCACCATCTCGGCGAGCGTCGCCTCGGCGTGCTTGGCGAGCGCGCCGCCGACGCCGCCGAGCGACGCGTAGGCCCGCCGCGACAGCTGCCGGAACCGGCGATCGCGCAGGTCCCACAGCTTGCTCGCCGTGAACGACAGCAGGGCGAGCGCGCTGCGCGTGCCCGTCAGCGCGTCGACCATCTCGGTCGCGAGCAGCGGATCGTCGAGCTCGTAGCCGACCTGGCGCAGCGGCTCGAGCAGGATGCGCAGGAGGTCAGCGCGGTTCGGCGTCGTCAGCAGGTGGAGCACCTGGGCGAGGCGCGCGCGTAGCGCCGGCAGCGCCTCGGCGTGGAGCAGGAAGTCGTCGCGCATCGTGAACACGACGCGCACCGGATCCTCGGGCTCGCGCGCCGCGCGCACCAGCACGTCGACGAAGCGCTCGCGCTCGGCGACGTCGTCGCACAGCGTGAACAGCTCCTCGAGCTGATCGACGACGATCACGACGGTGCCGGCCCTGACCCGCGCCCGCAGCAGCGCGCCGAGCTGGCCCGCGTCCTGGCGGAGCGCGTCGTCGAGTGCCTGGGGATCGCCGCCGCCGAGCCCGGCGAGCTTGTTCGTCAGGTGGGCCATCGGCGCACGGCCGGGCCGCAGCGACACGACGTGCCAGTCGGCCGGCATCCGCGGGATCACGCCGGCGTGGATGAACGAGCTCTTGCCCGCGCCCGACGGGCCGACGACGGCGAGCAGCGGTTGCGCGCGCAGCCGGTTGAGGAACGCCTCGGTCTCGCGCTCGCGCCCGAAGAACCGCGTGGCGTCCTCGGCCGTGAACGCCGACAGGCCAGGGAACGGACAGACCTCGGCCGCCGGGCTCGCGCCGTCGGCTTCGGTCTCGGTGCGGACGAGCCCGCCGACGACGTCCCACAGCTTCGAATCCTCGACCTCAAACGCCTCCGGCAGCGCCACCAGGCGCGCTCCGCGCCGGCCCTTGCCCTCGAAGAAGAACAGGTGATCGGGCACGCCCGGCGTGGGCTGGCGGAGCTGGAGGAACGGCCACAGCGAGATCACCGGCAGCCCACTCGCGTCGACGAACGCGGGCTGGCCGACGAGCAACGCCGACCCGCGGAGCGCGAGGCCGGGCAGCTCGTTGCGACGCACGCCCATCCACAGGTCGGCGCCGCCGGCGCGCGGCACGACCAGCCGGTAGTCGTCGAAGAACGCGAATCCATGGAGCAGCGCCTCGACCATCGGCACCGTCACGGTCAGCTGGGCGCGGACGTGCTCGTCGGTCGCGCCGACGTCGTCGCTGTCATGGAGCGCGATCAGCTCGACGAGCGGCGCCGACGCCGGGCCGGTGAGGAAGTCGATCAGCTCGGGCAGCGGATAGGCGTCGCGCAGCTTGGCGAACGGGGCGCACAGCTCGCGCGCGAGCGCGAGCCAGTCGGCGTCGGGGAGCGTGCGTCGACGCAGCCACCGCAGCGCCTCGTTCACGCCGGACTCGCTGATGTGCCCGCCGGTGCCGACGTGGGAGTGCGCGGACAGCGCGGTCACGCCGACGAGCCGCGACGCGACGCGGACGAGCTGCCACACCGCATCGCGCGCCTGGTGCGCGTTGCGCGCGGCGTCGAGCGCCCCGACCGCCTGCGCGAGCGGCTGCGGGGCGCGGGCGATGACCGACAGCCGCAGCTCGTCGGACAGCCGCGGCAAGCCGCTCGGCTCGTCGAGGATGCCGCTCGCGGCCTTGAACGCCGCCGCGAACTCGAGCGCGCTCGCGTAGCGATCCTCGGGGCGCTTCGCGAGGGCCCGCGCGACGACGTCGTCGAGCGCGGGCGGAAACGCCACGCCGAGCGGCGGCGGCGGCGCGGTCGCGTGGAGGGTGGCGATCGCGAACCGGTTGCCCGCCGAGAACGGCGGCCGGGTGGTGAGCGCCTCGTGGCACAGCACGCCGAGCGCGTAGATGTCGGTGCGCGCGTCGACCGCGCCGGCGTCGGTCCACTGCTCGGGCGCCATGTAGAGCGGCGATCCCATGATCGCGCCCTCCTCGGTGAGCCGGCCATCGCTGCCGCTCGGGGTGTCGCCCACCGGGGTCACCGTCTCGGCGAACCCCTGATCGACGTCGAGCTCGGTGCCGCGTGGCGGAGCCACCGCCACCGCCACCCCGCCGGTGGAGCCATCGACGTCGAGCTTGGCGATCCCGAGATCGAGGAGCTTGGGGAGGAGCTGCCCCGCCCGCGCGAGCACCATCACGTTGCCGGGCTTGATGTCGCGATGGACGATGCCCTGATCGTGCGCGGTCTGGACGACCTGGCAGATCCGCTCGAGCAGGGGGACGAAGCGCTCGAGCGACAGCGCGCCCTGCGCCTGGAGCAGCTTGTCGAGCGGGGTGCCGCGCACCAGCTCCATCGCGATCCACAGGACCCCGTCGGGCTCGGCGCCGAACGCGTAGATGTGGGCGGCGTACGGATGGTCGAGCAGCGACGCGAGCCGGGCCTCGCGGAGGAACCGCGCGATCAGGTTCTCGCTCTCGCGCAGCCGCTTGTGGAGGACCTTGATGACCGCCTCGCGCGCGAGCGCGGGCTGCTCGGCGCGGAACACGACCCCGAAGCCGCCGCGCGAGAGCTCCTCGCGCACGACGAACTCGCCGAGGCGGCGACCCACCAACGGATCCGTCATGCGACGTGATCGTACCACCTACGCTATTTCTTCCGCGGGCGGGGGAGCTGGAACTGGATCACGCGATTGATCAGCGTCCGGCGCGAGATGCCGAGCAGCTGCGCCGCGTGGGTCTGGTTGCCGCCCGCCCGGGTCAGCGCCTCGAGGATGCGCGCGCGCTCGTCGGCGATCGCGAACAGCGGATCCTCGTCGAGGACCGGCGGCGATGGGGATTGGGGGGATTGGGGGGATTGAGGGGATTGAGGTGACGGCGGCGACGCGGACGTGGGTGGCGACGACGGCATCACGACGGGCGTCGTGCGGACCAGCCCGGTGCGCACCTTCTCGGTCGGCATGTGCTCGATGTCGATCAGGCCGCCGCCGCTGAGCAGGAGCGCGCGCTCCATCACGTTGCGCAGCTCGCGGATGTTGCCCGGCCACGCGTACTCGCGCAGCAGCGCGAGCGCCTCGGGCGATACCCCGGGCGAGCGGCTCACGCCGTTGCGATCCGCGGCCTGGCGCAAGAACGCCTCCGCGAGCTCGGCGATCTCGCTCGTGCGCTCGCGCAGCGGCGGGATCACGAGGGTGATCCCGTTGAGCCGGAAGTACAGGTCCTGGCGGAACGTGCCGCGCACGATCTCGACCTCGAGATCGCGGTTGGTCGCCGCGATGAACCGCACGTCGATGTAGTGCGATTTGAGCGCGCCGACCCGCTGGACCTGGCGCTCCTCGATGACGCGCAGGAGCTTGACCTGGATGCTGTGAGGCAGCTCGCCGATCTCGTCGAGGAACACGGTGCCGCCGTCGGAGGTCTCGAGCAGGCCGGCCTTCGCGGCGGTGGCGCCGGTGAACGAGCCCTTCTCGTGCCCGAACAGCTCGCTCTCGAGCAGCGACTCCGACAGCGCCGCGCAGTTGAGCCGCAGGAACGGCTGGTCGGCCCGCCGGGACAGCTTGTGGATGCGCTCGGCGAGCACCTCCTTGCCCACCCCGGTCTCGCCGGTGACGAGCACGCTGATGGTGCCGCCCGCGATCCGCTGCACGATCCGATCGAGGTTCTGGATCGCGACGTTGGCGATCACGAGCGGGCTCGCGCTGCTCGGCACCGGGACCTGGCCGAGCGCCGCCGACGACGCGCGCGCCAGCAGCTCGTAGGGGTTGCGCGCGTCGTGCGGGTACAGCGCGACGCCGATGTTCGCCTGCACGCCCGCCGCGGTCAGCGCGGTGGTGAGCTTGGACGTCACCACGGCGATCTGATCCGCGCTGACGTCGATCACGAGCACCTCGTGCTCGGACGGCCCGTAGTAGCCGATCACGTCCATCGCGCGGAGATCGCGGCACAGGCACTGCTCGACGACCCGGCTGCGGTCCGGCGTCGGGCAGTGGATCCGGAGCACCGCGAAGGTCGCCCCGCTGCGCTTGGCGCGCGCGCACTCCTCGTCGAGCCGGGCCTCGAAGTAGCCGTGCGCCCAGATGTGGCGTTGCTGCGCTGGCGCGCTGCGCTGCTGGACGACGACCATCACCGAGCCGACGTCGATCGGCTCGCCCAGCGCGACCTCGGCGCTCGCCTCGGCCGTCAGCCAGCGATCGCGGATGCGCGTGCCGTTGGCGCTGCCGCGATCCGCGATCTGCAGGGTGTCGCCGATCGTCAGCAGCGCGTGGTCGCGCGACACCGACGGGTGCTCGATGCGGATGTCCGAGCTCGGCGAGCGCCCGATCCCCACCTTGCCGGCGTCGGGCAGCGGGTACGTGGCGTCGAGCCCCTCGCCGATGACGACGAGGCACAGCCGCCCGCTCGGCGCGCCGAGCGCGTGCGCCCGCCGCGGCGTCGACGCGCTGCCACGTAGCGTCGCGTGGGGATCGCCGTCAGCCATGGCCCCGCAGGTAGCTCACGCCCTTCCACCGCACGATGGCCTCGGCCGGACCCACCAGCGCGGCGGTCCGCTCGTCGATCCGGAGCGCGTCGGCCGGGCGCTGCGACCCGGTCACGTTCGCGAACAGCATCGCCATCGCGTCGCGCGCGAGCGCGGCCACGGTGGGCTCGAGCAGCGCGTCGCACGCGGCCGCGGCCGCGTCGCCGTCGGCGATCTCGCCGGTCGCGATCGCGATCAGCATCGTCGGCGCCTCGGCCCGGATCGCGCGGGCGCACGCGATCGC